>NZAZ01000117.1 GCA_002686255.1 Rhodospirillaceae bacterium | reverse complement strand
TTGGCCATCTGCTTATCCCCTTCTTCCTAGGATCCAGATGCCCAGTTTCTCTAACTTAGCATGTGGATCCGGTTAAGGGGGGCAGGCCACCCTTGTCCCACCCTTGCCGTAATCTTGCCGCACCTTGTTGCAATCTTGTTGTCGTACCTTGGGGTAATCTTGGGGTAGCCTAACGTAAACAAAAAAGGTGATTAACTCATTGAATTACAAAGGCTTAAGGGACTTCACTTGTACCTGTTATTTTGTCATTGTTCTGTATAGCCAACTTATTGAGAACCTTAGTATTTTCTTAGGCCAGTTTCCCCTTTTTATGGCGTCCGAAAACCGTTTCCATATATGGGCCGCTCGCATAAGGCCCTCCGATAAAAAAGGCCCCCTTCTATCAATGAGGCCCCCCGGAAAAATGGGTCTGGCGGAAATAGGCTGGACCCTGGGAGGCGTATAACAACAGGCCACGGTATGTCGCCAATCTCGGGGGGTGGGGGGGTGCCTTTCCCGAAAAAACCTGTGCGGCTGTCAGTGTCAGTCTCGCCGGGTGCATAGTGTTAAAATAGGCCCGAAATAGGCCACGAAACACCTTCTTCTGATTGCTATATGATTGCTAGACAGGGACAAGGGCTTAGCCAGTTAAGGCTAAGCCCTTGTTTTAAATGGTGGAGCCGAGGGGAATCGAACCCCTGACCTCTACAATGCCATTGTAGCGCTCTCCCAACTGAGCTACGGCCCCCGAGAAGGGAATTGCGGCGGCCAGGCGCTGATTTGGCCGCGCCGCCGGGTCGGAAAAATAGGGTCCCCGGACGCCCGAAGGCAAGGGAAATCTGGAAATGACCGGGCCCATATCAAGGATCAATGATAAAGATCCATGGAGACGGCTTGCCGTGGTTTTCGGCCTTGCGCGCCGCCCACGAACCCCGGGCCGGCAATCCGGGGGGCGGCGCCGGGTTCCCGGGGTCTCAGTTCTTGTCCTCGACGCCGTCGTCGATGTGTTCCTTGACCTCCGACATATCGTCGTCGTCCTCGCCCAGGTCCGAGGCGTCCTCGATAAGCTTGTCGTCCTTTTCATCGGCCCCCGCCTCATCCTCGTCCTCGCCGCCGTCCTTGTCTTCATCCTCATCCTCGGCGTCGCCGATGTCCGGCGCATCGTCGTCGGCCCCGGCGGCGGAAACCACATTGTCCGCGGCCGCCTCGACCGGGCTTGTGTCCGCGGCCGCCTCGACCGGGTTTGTGTTCTCGGGTCCGGGTTTCTCCGCCAGGGGCGCCGGGCGTTTCGGCTTGGCCGGGGGGGCCAAGGAAAAGGGGGCGCCGCATTGAGGGCACTCGATATTTTTTTTTTGAGGTCGTAAAACGGCGCGCCGCAACTTCGGCAGATCCGTTTCTTGCCCCATGCTCGATTAGCCACCCGTCGATCTCCTTCGGCCTTTGATCTTTGACAAGCATGCCAATTGCCATGTTCTTTTGGCTCTGTCAAAAACAAAAAATGAGGTTTCGAAAATTTTTTTCCTCCCCGGCCCGGCCCCGGCCCGGTCAAGGGAAACCTACCCCCGCCCATGGGTTTCGTGCTAGGTCATGGCCTAAAGACGGCGGGCGAATAAGACCAAAGGATATAAGGATTTTTTTGACGTGACGGCCCTGATTTCCAGCCCCGTCGGCCCGCTTGCCGGCGCCGCGGCAGTCCCCGGCGATAAATCGATTTCGCACCGGGCGTTGATCCTCGGCGCCCTTGCGGTGGGCGAAACCCGGATCGCCGGGCTTTTGGCGTCCGACGACGTGCTCGCCACGGCGGCCGCCGTCAAGGCCCTGGGCGCCCAGGCCGAACAAGGCGATAACGGCGATTGGCGCGTTTACGGGCGCGGCGTCGGCGGCCTCGCCGAACCCCAGGGCGTGCTGGACATGGGCAACTCGGGCACGGCGGCGCGGCTGCTGACGGGGGTTGTGGCGACCCATCCCTTCACGGCGACCTTTGCCGGCGATAAGTCACTTTCCGAACGGCCGATGGAACGCGTGATGACGCCGCTCAGACAGATGGGGGCGCGGTTCACGACCCGCTCCGGCGGCCGCCTGCCGATCACCGTCACCGGCGCCCCATCCCCGGTCCCCATTGCCTATGAGATGCCGGTGGCGTCGGCCCAGGTCAAATCGGCGGTGCTGTTGGCGGGCTTGAACACGCCGGGCCGGACCACCGTCATCGAGCCGCGGCCGACCCGCGACCACACCGAAAGGATGCTCGGCCATTTCGGCGCCGAGGTGACGATCGTGGAAAAGGCCGGGGGCAAGGAGATCACCCTGACCGGACAGCCGGAACTGACCGGCGCCGAGGTCACGGTGCCCGGCGATATCTCGTCCGCCGCCTTCCCGCTGGTGGCGGCGCTGCTGGTGCCGGATTCAAAGGTTACGTTGACGGGCGTCGGCGTCAATCCGTCGCGCTCGGGCCTGATCGAGACGCTGAAGGAAATGGGGGCGGCCATCGGCATCGGCAACCAGCGCTTTGAGGGCGGCGAACCGGTCGCCGACCTGACGGTGGAATCCTCGGGCCTCAAGGGGATCACGGTTTGCGGCGCCCGGGCGCCGGCCATGATCGACGAATACCCGGTCCTTGCCGTCGCCGCCGCCTGTGCCCACGGCGTGACCCGGCTGGAAGGGCTGGGTGAGCTCCGGGTCAAGGAAAGCGACCGCCTGGACGCCATCGTCCGGGGACTGACGGCGGCCGGCGTCGAGGCGACGGCCACGGACGATGCCCTGACCGTCAAGGGTGGGGGCGGGCCGCCCCCCGGCGGCGCCAGGATCGAGGCCCGCCTGGACCACCGGATCGCCATGGCGTTTCTGGTTCTGGGCATGGTGGCGGAAACCCCCGTCGAAATCGACGACGGCACAACCATCGACACCAGCTTCCCCGGTTTCGCCGACCTGATGAACGGCCTCGGCGCCAACATGGAAGAGGCGCCGAAGCGATGATTATCGCCATCGACGGACCCGCCGCCGCCGGCAAGGGAACCCTGGCGCGCCGCCTGGCGGAGCATTTCGGCCTGGCGCTCCTGGATACGGGGCTTCTGTACCGGGCCGTCGGCATGAACATGGTACGCGACGGGGCCGACCCGGACGACGCGGTCATGGCCGAGGCGGCGGCGAAATCCCTGACGCTAAAGGACCTGGAGGCAAATGACCTGCGCACGGACGCCGCCGCCGACGCCGCGTCCCGGGTTTCCGCCATTTCCGGAGTCCGCGCCCCGTTGCTTGAATTCCAGCGCAATTTCGCAGCCGACCCCCCCGGCGGCGCCAAAGGGGCGATTCTCGACGGCCGCGACATCGGCACCGTGGTCTGCCCCGGCGCCGACGCCAAGCTGTTCGTCACCGCCAGCGTCGAGGTCCGCGCCGAAAGGCGTTTTAAAGAGTTGCGGGAAAGGGGCCTCGACGTTATACATGGCCGCGTTCTCGCGGATATGGAGGAACGCGACGCGCGCGACCAAGACCGCGCCGTCTCTCCGCTGGAGCCGGCCGAAGACGCATATCAACTGGATACCAGCGACTTGGACGCCGATCAGGTTTTTGCCGCGGCGCTCGGCTTCATCAATTCCGGGAACGGTTAATGTAGCGAAGACCAACATTCCCGCCCGGCGCCCCTTGCCGGGACAGGGACGATTTTCCACCCAAGACCACCGGACCCAACCGGTTGGCCTGAAAACGGAATAGAGAAGGATTAAGGACCCCATGGCTCCTGAAAAACAAACGGCCGATACCGCGGCCGCGTCCGGGGACGCGCCCCCCGTCATCAAGGAAAGTTTCGCCGAACTCCTGGAAGAATCCCTTGGCGCCGACAGCAAATTCGAAGGCCGCGTCGTCAAGGGCACCGTAATCGCCGTCGACAGCGAAGAGGTGCTGATCGACGTCGGCCTCAAATCCGAGGGCCGCGTGCCGCTGAAGGAGTTCGCCACCCCCGGCCAGGAAACGGAGATCAATACCGGCGACAACGTCGACGTCTTCGTCGAACGCTACGAGGACCGGGACGGCATCGTCCGTCTCAGCCGCGAAAAGGCGCGGCGCGAGGAAGCCTGGAGGGAGCTGGAAAAATCCTTCAAAAACGGCGAGCGCGTCAACGGCGTCATTTTCGGCCGCGTCAAGGGCGGCTTCATCGTCGATCTGGCGGGCGCGGTGGCGTTCCTGCCCGGAAGCCAAGTGGATATCCGCCCGGTCCGCGACATTACCCCGATGATGAACACGCCGCAGCCGTTCCAGATCCTGAAAATGGACCCGCAGCGCAACAACATCGTCGTATCGCGCCGCGCCGTGCTGGAGGAAACCCGGACCGAAGCCCGATCGGAACTGATCTCCAACCTTTCCGAGGGCCAGGTTCTCGAAGGCGTGGTCAAGAACATCACCGATTACGGGGCCTTTGTGGACCTGGGCGGCGTCGACGGCCTTCTGCACGTCACCGATATCGCCTGGCGCCGCGTCAATCACCCGTCCGAGACCTTGCAGATCGGCCAGAGCGTGAAGGTTCAGGTAATCCGCTTCAATGCCGAAACCCAGCGTATTTCGCTGGGCATGAAACAATTGGAGACCGATCCCTGGGAAGGGGTCGAGGCGAAATATCCGTCGGGCACCAAGTTCACGGGTCGCGTCACCAACATTACCGATTACGGCGCTTTCGTCGAACTGGAGCCGGGTGTGGAGGGGCTGGTGCACGTGTCCGAGATGAGCTGGACCAAAAAGAACATCCACCCCGGCAAGATCGTTTCCACCAGCCAGAAAGTCGAGGTCATGGTGCTCGACGCGGACCCGAAAAAACGCCGCATCTCGCTGGGCCTTAAGCAATGCCTGGATAACCCGTGGCAGGCCTTCCTTTCCAAGTACACCACCGGTTCCGAGGTCGAGGGCGAGGTCAAGAACATCACCGAGTTCGGGCTTTTCATCGGCCTCGAGGGCGAAATCGACGGCATGGCCCACCTTTCCGACCTCAGTTGGGAGAAATCCGGCGAAGAAGCGCTGACCGAATTCAAGAAAGGCCAGGCCGTCAAGACCAAGGTGCTGGACGTGGACGTGGAAAGGGAACGCATCAGCCTCGGCATCAAGCAGTTGACCGAAGACCCCTTGGGCACTGGGATGGGCGCACTTAAGAAAGGCAGCATCGTGACCTGCGCCATCACCGCGGTCGTCGGCAACGGGATCGAGGTTCTGGTCAACGATTCCGTGCCCGGCTTCATCCGCAAGGGCGATCTTAGCCGCGACCGGTCCGAACAGCGCCCCGGCCGTTTCGCCGCCGGCGAGAAGGTCGACGCCAAGATCACCCAGATCGACAAATCCGGCCGCAAGCTGACGCTTTCCATCAAGGCCCGCGAGGTGGAGGAGGAAAAGAAGGCAATGGCGGCTTATGGCTCGTCGGATGCCGGTGCCTCGTTAGGCAACATCCTCGGCGCGGCGTTCAAGAAGAAAGCCGGCGAGAAGGCCGGCGACAAGGACGACAAGGAGGCCACGCCCGCGGCCAAGAAGGCCAAGAAGGCGGAAACCAAAAAGGACGACAAGGCCGAGGCCAAGGAGGACGGCAAGAAAGAAGACAAGAAGGCCGATACGAAGGAAGACAAAAAAGCCGACGCCGAACCGGCGAAAAAAGCGCCGGCCAAGAAAAAAGTCCCGGCCAAGGCCGCCGCCGGCAAGAAGGGCGCGGGCGACAAGAAGGAAACCAAGAAAAAGACCGCGCCCAAGGCCAGGAAGACGGAGAAGTAGAAAGGACGTTCCTGAATGTCCCTTGACGCCGATTACGTTGTCGAAAGACGCCGCCTGAAACGGCGGTTGACCTTCTGGCGGGTGTTGGGCGTCGTCGCCGTGGTCGCCGCCCTGGTCGCGGTCGCCGGCCGCTTCGACCTCCGCCGCCAGCAGGACCACGTGGCCAAGATCGTCATCGGCGGTCTGATCCTCGACGACCCGGCCCGCGACGAGGCCCTGAAAGAGGTCGCCGACGACGACAAGGCGAAGGCGCTCATGGTCAAGATCGACAGCCCCGGCGGCACCTATGTGGGCGGCGAGGCGCTTTTCGAATCGCTGCTCCAGGTGGGGGAAAAGAAACCCGTGGTGGCGATCATGGGGACCACGGCGACGTCCGCTGGATACATGACGGCCCTGGGCTCCGACCACATCGTCGCCCGGTCCTCGACCCTTACCGGCTCCATCGGGGTCATTTTGCAGACCGCCGACTTGACCGGGCTTTTGGACAAGATCGGCATCAAGCCGGTAGTGGTGAAAAGCGGGTCTTTGAAGGCCCAGCCCAATCCGCTTGAGAAGTTTTCGCCCGCCGCCCGCAAGGCGACCGAGGCCATCATCGCCGATTACTTCGACATGTTCGTGACCCTGGTCGCCGAAAGGCGCTCGCTTTCCAAGGAACAGGTGCTGAAACTCGCCGACGGCCGAATCTTCAGCGGCCGCCAGGCCAAGAAAGTGGGGCTCATCGACGCTCTCGGCGCCGAGCCCGAAGCCCGGAAATGGCTTTCCGAAACCCACAAAATCGCCGATTCCCTGCCCGTCGAGGAAGTGAAGGTCAAACACGAGGACCAGCCGTGGCGTGATTTTTTCGATTCCATGATCGGAAAAGTTATGTTTTCTGAAAGACTTAGTCTTGACGGCGTGATCGCGCTTTGGCACCCTGATCTGTGGTAGTGTATCCAAAAAGGAATACAGCCCCGCCGAAAATGCCCCGGCGGCAAAAAGTTTGACAAGCCCAGCGTAAAACCAGCGCATAAGGGGGGGATAGTGGCATGACAAAGTCGGAACTGATTGCGCGTCTTGCCGCGGCGAACCCGCATCTTTACCAGCGGGACGTTGAACGCATCGTTACCACCATATTCGATGAAATCACCAATGCGCTAGCCGTCGGCGACCGCGTGGAACTGCGCGGATTCGGGGCGTTTTCGGTGAAACGGCGCGGCGCCCGGATCGGCCGCAATCCCCGGACCGGCGAATCGGTGCAAGTGTCCGAGAAATTCATTCCATATTTCAAGACCGGCAAGCAACTGCGCGAGAAACTGAACAGCGGCGGTTAAGTCATTGCCGCCCGCCGCCGTCGTTTCGGGGCCTTCGGCGGTATATTGGACAAACGCAAATTTAAGGAACGGACGCCTGTGTCGAAGGTGTTATTCTGGATCGTCATGATGCCTTTGGCGGCGGCGGTCGTTGTTTTTTCCGTCAACAACCGCTCGGACGTGGTGTTGGACCTGTGGCCGCTGGATATGGTGACCCAGCCGCTGCCGGTGTTTTTGGTGGTGCTGGCGGGACTCTTCGCCGGCTTTTTGATGGGCGGCCTGGTGGCCTGGATTTCCGGCGGCAAGGCCCGCCGGCGCGCCCGCCGCGAGGGGCAACGGGCCGATCGCGCCGAACGCGAACTCAAGGACGCCGAGGACCGCCTCGAGCGCCAGCAGGCCGAAACCACTGAGTCCGGCCAGGACGCGCCCCGGCTTCCCCCCCGGCTCCCCGACGCCGCCGCCTAAGGGCCATAAAACCCCTCAAGCTGGCGTTGCGGCTCCCACGAGGCTATAACACCGCCCGATTGCCGGCCAATCCTGAAACGAGGCGAACCCCGTGAATCCATCGGACAGAATATTCGTCGCCCTGGATACGCCCGACCTGGACAAGGCCCTGGCCCTGGCCGAGGGGCTCCGGGGGCTCGTCGGCGGGGTCAAGCTGGGCAAGGAGTTCTTCACCGCCCAGGGGCCGGCGGGGGTCAATGCCGTTTCGGCGCTGGGCGTGGCGGTGTTTCTCGATCTCAAGTTCCACGACGTTCCGGCGACGGTGGCCCGTGCCGTAAGGGCGGCGCTCCCCCTTAAGCCCTATATGCTCGACGTCCACGCCAGCGGCGGTGAGGAAATGATGCGGGCGGCGGTTGACGCCGTCCAAGAGTCCAGCCCCAAACCCGATTCCCGAAGGCCCTTGATGTTGGCGGTAACGGTGCTGACGTCGCTCGGCGACGATGACCTTTTCGCTGCTGGCGTCGTTGACGGGGCCGAAGAGCAGGTCCTGCGTCTAGCCCGAATGGCAAAGAAAAGCGGTCTCGACGGCGTCGTCTGTTCGGCACTCGAAGCCGAGACGTTGCGTGCCGCGATGGGGCCGGATTTCAAACTGGTGACGCCGGGCATCCGTCCCGCCTGGGCCATCGCCGATGATCAGAAACGCATCACGGCTCCGGCCGATGCCTTGGCAAAAGGCGCCGATTACCTGGTTATCGGCCGCCCCGTCACCGGCGCCGACGATCCGGCCGACGCCGCCAGGCGCATCGCCGACGAAATCGGCTGATGATCCGCCGATGACCCCCGCCGATGACCATTGACGTCAAAATCTGCGGCCTGACCGACGCCGCTGCCATCGAGGCGGCGGTGGAAGGGGGCGCGGCCATGTGCGGCTTCGTCTTTTTCCCGGTCTCGCCCCGCAATCTGACCCCCGAAGCCGCCGCGAAACTGACGAAGGGGGTGCCCGAAGGCGTCATCCGCGTCGGCCTGACCGTCGACGCCGACGACGCGCTGCTGGCCGAGATCGCCTCGGTGGCCGGCGTCGACATGCTGCAGCTTCACGGGTCCGAGACGCCGGAGCGCACGGCCGAGGTCCGCGACCGCTTAGGGCTGCCGGTGATGAAGGTCCTGCCCGTCCAGGGGCCGGACGACCTCGCCGCCGCCGAGGCTTACGAAGGGGCCGCCGATAAGCTGATGTTCGACGCCAAGCCGCCCGAAGACGCGACACGCCCCGGCGGCAACGCGCGCGCCTTCGATTGGCGGCTTTTGAGGGACCGGACCTTCGCCCTGCCGTGGCTGCTGGCCGGTGGGCTGACGGCGGAAAATCTGGCCCAAGCGGTGAAAACCAGCGGCGCCGTGGCCGTCGACGTGTCGTCCGGGGTCGAAGACGCCCCCGGGGTCAAGAACGCGGACAAAATCCGCGCTTTCCTGGCCGCCGCGGCGGCGCTGTAGCGGTTCCTCCGGCGCCCGAAAATCCAACAAAACGCTGTTTTTACGGGCGCTTTTAAGGTTTATTAGGCGCAACCCCGGGGAAGACCATGAGCAAGCTGAACACCTATCGCGCCGGCCCCGACGAAGCCGGGCACTTCGGCATCTATGGCGGCCGCTTCGTCGCCGAAACCCTGATGCCGCTGATCCTGGAGGTCGAAAAGGCCTACACCGAAGCCAGGGACGACCCCGCCTTCTGGGACGAGTTCCATTCCCAGATGAAGCATTACGTCGGCCGGCCGAGCCCGCTTTATTTCGCCCGCCGCCTGACCGAGCATTTCGGCGGCGCCAAGGTCTATTTCAAGCGCGACGAGCTCAACCACACCGGCGCGCACAAGATCAACAACACCATGGGCCAGATTCTGCTCGCCCGGCGCATGGGCAAGACCCGGGTCATCGCCGAAACCGGGGCCGGCCAGCACGGGGTGGCGGCGGCGACCGTGTGCGCGCTGTTCGGTATTCCGTGCGTCGTCTACATGGGCGAGACGGACATCGAGCGCCAGTCCCCCAACGTCTTTAGGATGAAGCTGCTGGGGGCCGAGGTCAAACCGGTGACGGCCGGCACCGGCACGCTGAAGGACGCCATGAACGAGGCGCTGCGCGACTGGGTCGCCAACGTCGACGATACCTTCTACATCATCGGCACCGTCGCCGGCCCGCACCCCTATCCGTCCATGGTGCGCGATTTTCAGGCCGTCATCGGCAACGAGGTGCGCGAACAAATTCAAGAGGCCGAAGGCCGCAAGCCGGATTCGCTCGTCGCCTGCATCGGCGGCGGGTCGAACGCCATGGGGCTGTTCCATCCGTTCCTCGACGACGAGGACGTGCGCATCATCGGCGTCGAGGCCGCCGGCCACGGCATCGAGACCGGCGAACACTGCGCGTCGCTGACCGGCGGCAAGCCCGGCGTGCTGCACGGCAACCGGACGTACCTGCTACAGACCGGGGACGGCCAGATTCTCGACGGCCATTCCATTTCCGCCGGGCTCGATTATCCGGGCATCGGGCCGGAACATTCGTGGCTGTTCGACAACGGCCGCGTCGAATACGTCTCGGTCACCGATAGCGAAGCGCTCGACGCCTTCCAATTGTGCACGAAGATGGAAGGCATCATCCCGGCGCTGGAGCCCAGCCACGCGCTGGCCCATGTGGCCAAGATCGCCGGCGACCTGCCCTCCGACCACCTGATGGTGATGAACATGTGCGGGCGCGGCGACAAGGACGTGTTTGCGGTGGCCCGCCTCCTCGGCATCGAGGTTTCCGAATGACGAACCCCGAAACCCGCATCGGAAAACGTTTTGCCGCGCTCAAGGCCGGTGGCCGCTCGGGCCTGGTGACTTTCGTCACCGCCGGCGACCCGGACCTGGAAACGTCCCGGGAAATCCTTTTTGGGCTGCCCGGCGCCGGCGCCGACCTGATCGAGCTCGGCATGCCGTTCTCGGACCCCATGGCCGACGGCCCGGTCATCCAGGCTAGTTCGCTGCGCGCCCTGAAGAACGGCATGACGCTGAAGAAGACCCTGGATTTGGTTGCCGGGTTCCGAAAGACCGACAACGACACCCCGGTGGTGCTGATGGGCTATTACAACCCCATATACATATACGGGGCCGATGCCTTTGCCGCCGACGCCCAGGCCGTCGGCGTCGACGGGCTGATCATCGTCGACCTGCCGCCGGAAGAGGTGGACGAGCTTTGGCGGCCGGCGCGTGCCGTCGGCATCGACTTCATCTTCCTGACCGCGCCGACGTCCGACGACGCCCGGCTGCCGGTCATCGTCGCCCGCGCGTCGGGTTTCGTCTATTACGTTTCCATCACCGGCATCACCGGCACGCGCTCGGCCGACATCACCGACGTCGGGGCGGCGCTTAAGCGCATCCGCAAGCACACCGAGCTTCCCATCGCCGTCGGCTTCGGCATCAAGACCCCGGAACAAGCGGCCGAGATCGCGTCCGTTGCCGACGCCGCCGTGGTCGGCTCGGCCCTGGTCGATATCATCGCCGCCAACCTGGACGCCGACGGCAAGGCCAAGGAAGGCGTGGCGAAAAAACTGCTGGACCTGGTGGCCGACCTGGCGGCGGGGATCGGCGGCGCCGGCGAAAAGGTGGCTTAGGACCCAGCCCCATGAACTGGCTCAAGAATTTCGTCAGGCCGAAGCTCCGCAAGCTGGTCGGCGGCAATGACCTCCCCGACAACCTATGGCACAAGTGCTCGGAATGCTCGCAGATGATCTTTCACCGGGATTTGGAGAAACACCTCCACGTCTGTCAGCATTGCGGCCACCACATGCGGCTTCCGGCCCGGCTCAGGCTTCAAATGCTGTTCGACGGCGGCGAATACAAGACCGCCGAGGTCCCCAGGACGGCGGAAGATCCGCTGAAGTTCCGCGACCGTCTCAAGTATACGGAACGGCTCAAGGAAGCCCGGGATTCCACCGGCGCCGACGACGCGTTGAGGGTCGCCCACGGCAAGATAGGCGGCATCGGCGTCGTCATCGCGGCCCTCGATTTCGGGTTCATGGGCGGCTCCATGGGCCTCGCCGTCGGCGAGGGGGTTCTGACGGCGGCGCGGCTGGCCGTGGTCCAGGGGTCGGCCCTGATCGTCGTCTCGTCGTCGGGCGGCGCGCGCATGCAGGAAGGCATCCAATCGCTGATGCAGATGCCCCGCACCACCATCGCCATCGGGGAACTCCGCGAAGCCGGCCTGCCCTATATCGTCGTCCTTTCCGATCCGACCACCGGCGGCGTGTCGGCGTCGTTCGCCATGCTCGGCGACATCGCCATCGCCGAGCCCGGCGCGGTGATCGGTTTCGCCGGCGCCCGGGTCATCGAACAGACCATCCGCGAGACCCTGCCCGAAGGCTTCCAACGCGCCGAATACCTGCTGGATCACGGCATGGTGGACATGGTCGTGCACCGCCGTGAACTGCGCGGCACCTTGATCCGCGTCCTGTCGCTGCTCAAGAACCAGGGGCCGCCGGGTAAGGTGCTGGCGATGCCGGACGCCGAGAGCGACGCGCCGGCGGACCCGGAAAAAGGAAGAACGCCTGCGCCGGATTAGGACCATGGCCGACCCGCAACCCATCCTTGAGCGTCTTCAGGGCCTGTACCCGAAACTGATCGACCTCAAGCTCGACCGGGCGCGGAAGCTGTTGGACGAACTGGGCGCGCCGCACATGAAAATGCCGCCCGTCGTCCACGTTTCGGGCACCAACGGCAAGGGCTCGGTGATCGCGCTGATGCGAAGCGCCCTGGAAGCCGCCGGCACCAAGGTGCATGTCTATACCTCGCCCCATCTGGTGCGCTTCAACGAACGCATCCGGGTGGCCGGCCAGGTCATCGACGACGAAAGCCTGAGCGAGATCCTGGAAGTCTGCGAGGAGGCCAACAAGGGCCGCCCGATCACTTTTTTCGAGATCACCACCGTCGCCGCGTTCCTGGCCTTTTCCCGCACTCCCGCCGACCTCGTGCTGTTGGAAACCGGGCTCGGCGGCCGGTTCGACGCCACCAACACCATCCGCGAAGCGGCGCTCACGATAATCATGCCGGTATCCATGGACCATCAGCAGTACCTGGGCGATACGCTCACCGAAATCGCCGCCGAAAAGGCCGGGATTCTCAAGCCCGGGGTTTCCTGCATCGTCGCCCGCCAGCCCGACGAGGCCATGGACGCCATCGCCGAAATGGCGGATGAGGTGGGCGCGCCGCTTGTCGTCGGGGACATGGACTGGACCATCCGTTTCGGGTTGGAGGAAATGACCGTCAACCTGGGCGGCCACATCCGCCACCTGTCCCGGCCCGGCCTTGAAGGCCCCCATCAGGCCCATAACGCCGGCGTCGCGGTGGCGGCGCTGGATCACCTCGAAGGGTTTAACCTCTCCGACGACGCCATTTCCGAAGGCTTCAGGAATGCCGAATGGCCGGCGCGGCTGCAACGGATCCGGCGCGGGCTGCTGCGCGGCCAGTTGGGCCACGAATTCGCCCTGTGGCTGGATGGCGGCCACAACAAGGGGGCTGCCGACGCCCTGGCGTCGTGGCTGGCGGAGCGCGACGGGATGCCGCTGCACCTGATCCTCGGCATGTTGAACACCAAGGACCCGGCGGCCTTCCTGGAGCCGCTCAGGCCGTATCTTTATTCCCTGCGGACGGTCGACATTCCCTGCACCGAGGCCGCCTTCGGCGCCGATGAACTGGCCGCGATCGTCAAAAGTTCGGGATTCAACGCCACCCCGGCCGTTGACCTGAAAGAAGCGCTCCGCGAAATCGCCCGCATCGAGCCCGGCCCGGCCCGGGTGCTGATCGCCGGTTCGCTCTATCTGGCCGGGTTGGTGCTGGCGGACAGCGGTGAGAACACGTAGATTCGGAGCCGCGCAACAACGGAGGCGGCCATGATCGTCGAGCAAATCTGGACCGGAAACGCGTACCGCAACTTCAACTACCTGATCGTCTGTCCGGAAACCGGCGACGCCCTGGCCGTCGATCCCCTCGATCATCGGAAGTGCTTAAGCCTGGCCCGGGACCGTGGCTGGTCCATCACCCAGGTGCTGAACACCCACGAACACGGCGATCACACCGGCGGCAACGGGGCGGTGATTAAGGCGACCGGCGCCAAGCTGCTGGCCCACGCCGGTGCCAAGGGGAGCATCCCGGGCATCGACCGGGGACTCGGCGCCGGCGACATGATCAAGGTCGGCAACACGGTGGAGCTGGAATGCCTGGACACCCCCGGCCACACCATGAGCCACGTCTGCCTGCTGTCGCGCACCGACCAGCCGTCGCTTTTTTGCGGCGACACGCTGTTCAACGCCGGCGCCGGCAATTGCACGGGCGGCGGCCACCCGGAAGAGCTTTACCAAACCTTCGCCACGCAACTGGCGAAGCTGCCGGACGAGACGCTGATCTACCCCGGCCACGACTACATCGCCAACAACCTTGAATTCACCCTCGACCGCGAGCCCGACAACGGGCGCGCCAAAACGCTGCTGGACGAGATCGGGGACCAGGACCCGGACAGCGCCCTGGTGTCGACGCTCGCCCTGGAGAAAGAGATCAACACCTTCTTCCGCCTGCACAGCCCGTCGGTGATCGCGGCGCTCCGGGAAATCTTCGACGACCTTCCCGAAGACCCCGACCCGAAGACGGTGTTCGTGAAGCTCAGAATGCTGCGCAACGATTGGTAGGCGTCCTTCCCCCGACCCCGCCGTCGTCCCCGCCGGTTCTCTCCAAATCACGCTAGACAAACAATTAAATATATGTTCAGTTGTTTGTAGTTTTACGAGGAGGCATGCGTGGTCGCGGACCAAGCCATCGAAATCGCGGAAATATTCCATCTGCTCGGGGACCCGACGCGGCTTCGAATCGTTACCTGTTGCCTGGAGGAACCCCGCAACGTGGGCGAAATCGCCGAAACCGTCGGTGTTTCCGCTTCCCTGGTCAGCCACCATCTGCGGCTGTTGAAGACGGCGCGGCTGGTCCGGGCCGAACGCCGCGGCAAACGGGTCTTTTACGCCACCGCCGACGATCATGTGGATTGCATCCTTAAGGATATGATCGAGCACGTCGCCGAACCGCACCACGAGGACGCATAACATGTCCACGTGTTGCGGAACGCCCGGTGATGATACACCTGTTCTCAAGGTCTACCGCCGCGCTTTGTGGGCGGTGCTGGCCATCAACGCTGCCATGTTCGTCGCCGAGATGACGGCCGGGGTGTGGGGCAAGTCGGTGGCCTTGCAGGCCGACGCGCTGGATTTCCTGGGCGATTCCACCACCTACGCCATGACCCTGATGGTGCTCGGCATGAGCATCCGCTGGCGGGCCGGGGCGGCGATGATCAAGGGCCTGGCCATGGGCGGCTTCGGGTTCTGGGTCATCGGCATGACGGTTTACCACTGGCTTCAAGGCTCGCTGCCCAGCGCCGCCATCATGGGCAGCGTCGGCGCCCTGGCCCTGGCCGCTAACGTCATCTCGGCGGGGCTGCTCTACCGTTACCGCCGGGGCGACAGCAACATGCGCTCGGTGTGGCTGTGCAGCCGCAACGACGCCATCGCCAACCTCGCCGTAATCGCGGCGGCGAGCGGCGTCTGGGCGTCCGGCACCGGGTGGCCGGATTTGGCCGTCGGCGCCGTCATCGCCACCCTCGCGCTTTCAAGCTCGGTCGCCATCCTGCGCCTGGCCCGGGGAGAATTGCAGGATTTGAGATCGCCAACGAAGAACCCCGCCACCGGGACGGGGTCTGAAATCCGTTAACTCATTAGTTTTAAACCGTCAGAGGACGGATTCGAGCCAATTGGTCAGTTGGCCTTTCGGCAGGGCGCCGATCTTGGTCGCCGCCACCTCGCCGCCCTTGAACAGGATCAGGGTCGGGATTCCCCGGACTCCGTATTTGGACGGCGTCATCGGGTTTTCGTCGATATTGAGCTTGGCCACCGTCATCCGGTCGCCCATCTCGGTGTCCAGTTCCTCGAGCGCCGGCGCGATCTGCAGGCAGGGCCCGCACCATTCGGCCCAGAAATCGACCAGGACCGGACTTTGTGAATTCAGGACGTCTTCGTCAAAGGAGCCGTCGGTGACGTGTTTTGGCATTTATTCAATCCTATCAATCCTCAGAACAAAATATCCGCCCCAGGATTGCGGATTTTTTTTGCTTGCCGTTGCCGTTGAATCTAAGCAGCGCCCGCCCATGCGTCAAGGTGCCGAAGCGTCCAAAATGGCGTCGCTTAACGACATCAGCCTGGGGCCCAGGGTCCACAACAGAACGGCGCGGACCGGCCGGCCGGGATAGATTTCCCGAAGCGCGTTCCGGTAGGCCGCCATCTGGCGAAGATAGCGGGGATCGACGTCCGATTCGGTCTCCGGCGGCGGCCGGTTGGTCTTGAAGTCGATGACCGAAACGGCCTCTTCGGTCACCAACAACCGGTCCACCTGCCCCGACAGAACGTGGACGCCGTCCTTTCCCCCAACGATGCCGGTGATCGGCACTTCGGCCAGGCTTCCGGGGCCGAACAGGCCGGCGTGGTCCGGGTGCGTGAGAACGCCCAGGGTTTCGGCCAGGATTTCGTCCTGCTCGCCGGGTCCCAGGTCATGGACCGGCCGCGACAGATAGGCCCTGCCCTGGGCCTGCCGCTCGCCGGGGGCAAGGTCCGGCAGGCTCTGCAACAGCCGGTGGATCAAAAGCCCGCGCTTGAACCGCGCGCCCCCGTCGTCGCCCCCGTCTGGTCCCAGGGGCGAGATCACGCTTGGGTCATCGTCGGACGGCCGGGACGGCGCCAGGGGGCGGGACGGTTCCGGCTCCGGCCGGGGCGGCGCCAGCGCCCAATCGGGCGGCGCTTCGGTGTCCGGGGCCGGAGAGGGCGTCTTTTCGCCGTCGGGTTTCGCCTTTTGCGGGCTCTGATGCCGCCAGACGGTTTCGCCCGTTTCCAGGGTTGCTTCCTCGCCTTTCTTTTGCATTGCCGGTTCCACCAGGTCGTACCAGCACCCGTCCTTGCGGTTTTTTCCGGTGTGCCAGCCGCAGACGTAAAGCCGGTCGCGGGCCCGGGTCATGGCGACGTAAAGAAGCCGCCGGTATTCCCGCTCGATCCGAAGCCGCGCCTTTTCGTGCAGGTCGGCGGAAATTTTTTCCTCGTCCCTCTTGGACGGGCGCCACAGCACGAATTCATCGCCCCCGTCCCCGGCCCCATCCCCGTTCCCGGCCCAGTGGATATGGGGGTCCATCCTTTCGCCGGGCAGCGTACAGGTGTCGGGCAGGAACACGATGGGCGCCTCCAGGCCCTTGGCGCCGTGAACGGTCAGCACCCGGACCTCGTCGCGGCCGCTTTCCATCTCGCGCTTGACCTCGGTCTCGCCTGATTCCAGCCAGTGCAGGAATCCCTCCAACGACGGCTGATGGTCGCGTTCGAAATCCAGGGCGAGGCCTAGGAACTCGTCGATCGGCTCGCCCGCCTCGGGGCCCAGGTGGGCGATGAGGTCCCGCCGCCCGCCGCCGGGCCCCAAAAGACGGGCATAGAACTCGTAAGGGGGGGTCCTGTCGGCGGCGGCGAGAAGGCGGCCGAGGGTTTCCCGGGCCGAGATAAATTCCGGTTTTTCGTCCCGGCGCTTCCCGAGGGTCCGCCACAGCGTTCCCTTGCGGCCGTGGGCGAGGCCGAAAAGGACGTCGTCGTCGAATTCGACGAACGGCCCCTTGAGCACGGCCGCGGTGTTCAAATCGTCATCGGGCAGTAGTGCGAAGCGCCCGGACGCCACCAGGTCCATGACCGCCAGGTGGTCCATCAGCTTCAGCCGGTCGCGCCCGGTGACGCCGATGCCCCGGCGCTTGAGCGCCCTGACCATCCGGTCGGCGAAGCTGCCGCGGGTGCGGACCAGGATCATGATATCGCCGGGGGTGATGGGCCGCGCCGCCGATTCCAGGATTTCCCCGCTCTCCAGCCAGCCGGCGATCCCGTCGGCGATCTTTTCGATCAGCCGTGCTTCCGGGCTTTGGGCGGACATCTGGTCCAACGGCGCGTCCCAGGGCTTAGGCGCCGGTGCGTCTTCGGGGCTCAACGCCGGCCACAGTTCGACCACGCCGCCCTGGCCGTCGCGGTTGGTGTGGTGGTGAATCGGCTTGTCGTCCCAGGTCAGGCCGTCGGCGGCCGTCTCCGAAGCGAAGATATCGTCGACGACGGAAAGCACCGCCGGGGCGGAACGGTAGGACCGTTCCAGTTCCACCTCCTGCAACCGCCCGCCGGCATTGGCCACGGTTGCGCGGAAATGATCGCGCATGAGGCCGAAGTACGCCGGGTCGGCGTCCTGGAAACTGTAGATGGACTGTTTCTCGTCGCCGACGGCGAAAACGGTGCGCGCCAGCGGCCTTTCACCCTCGCCGGCGCCTTCGCCGGCATAGAAGTCCCCGGCCAGTCTTTTGATCACCTGCCATTGGGCGGGACTGGTGTCCTGGGCCTCGTCGACCAGGATGTGGTCGATACCGCCGTCGAGCTTGTAATGGACCCACGACACCCCGTCCCCGCTTGCCAATAGCCTGCCGGCCTTTTCGATCAGGTCGTCGTAATCGAGCAGGGCGCGGGTCTTCTTGATCGCCTCATAGGCGTCGATCAACGCCATGCCGACGACCAAAAGCGCCGCCGTCGCCTCGGCCAGGGCCACCGCCTTCAGGCGGTCCAGCACCGCCGCCACCCGGTCCTGTTCGACCTCCAGAGCGTCCAGCGCCTTGGGGTGGGCTTCCCGGGGTTTCTTGGTCATCAGGGACTTTCTCGGCTTGCCGTCCTGGGTGAGGAAAACCGGCGCGTAAGCCGAGGCGAAAATTTCCGCCCTTGCCGGGGCTTCTTTCTCCAGCCAATCGCGGATTTGGGCGGCCCGGTCCTTGTCGGACTGTTTGCCCTCGTCGAGGGCGTTGGCGGCGTTCGTTAGCGCCTCCCGGTCGAACGCGCCTTCGGCGGCGGCGTCGAGAACCATGTCACGGGTGTCGTCCGGTTTTAGGCCGAGGCCGCGGCGGGTTTCGGCGATCAGCCCTTCGAGGCCGCCGGCCCGTGCCGTCCCTTGCCTCAGCTTTTGGCGCTTTTTGTCCAGTTCCGCCATGAGCTTGGAAAAATCCTCGGCGTTGAGCATCCCGGCGAGACGGGACAGCGCCTCGCCGGCCGGTCCCGCCGCCGCGCCGCCGGCCAACAGCCGGTCCCGGGCCTCGATGCGGATTTCCCGGGCCCGGCGTTCGTCGAGGACCGAAAAATGCGGCGCCAGCCTGGCCTCCACCGGGAACCGCCCCAACAGCGATTCCGAAAACGAATGGATGGTGCGGATGCGCAGCCCTTCGGGCGTTTCCAGGGTGGCGGCGAACAGGGTGCGGGCTCTCTCCGTCTCCATCGTAGAGGCCGGTTTTCCCAACAGTTTTTTCAGGTCCCTGGCCAGGGCCTTGTCGCCGCCGGCCGCCCAATGGCCGAGGCGGGTGCTCAACCGGGTGGCGACTTCGGCCGCCGCCGCCTTGGTGTAGGTCAGGCACAGGATCTTGCCCGGCGGCGTGGCGGCCAACAGCAGCCGCAGAATCCTTTCGATCAGCACATGGGTCTTGCCGGTGCCGGCGTTGGCCGAAACCCAGACCGGCTGGGTCGGGTCGGCGGCGACGACCTGGGCCGCCGTCAAGGCCGGTTTCCTGCTCATGGGCCGCCTTCCCCGCCGCCGCGCCATTCCTTGACCCGCGCCAGATGGTCGTAATCGCCGTAGTGTTCCAGGAACATCACCCGGGGGCTGGAAAGATAGGGCGTCTTGGGGTCGTCGAATTCGCGCACCCATTTCGTCAGCCCGGCCACCGCGCCGTCGGCGGCCTCGGCGACGTCCAGGTCGAGGACCTTTTCCCTGCCCGGATCGCGGCCGCCGGGAAGCTCCAGGTAGACGAGCTGCGCCACCGGGCCGGCGTCGATCCCGTCGAACCCGCCTTGGGCGGCGATCGCCGCTTCGAGCGGCAATTGCGGCGAGAAACCCGATTCCACCTGCCGCTTGGACGGGGCGGCGCCGGTCTTGTAGTCGATGACGGCGAGACCGATGTCGGCCCGGAAATCGATGCGGTCGGCCCGCGCCGTCAATTGAAACGGCCCGGCGGCGCCGTTGAGGGTCATCGCGCCCATGACCTCGGTGGCCTTGGTCGTGAACCCGGCCTGGCGGCGGCGGCGCTCGTAGTCCACGTACCAGCGGGCGACGCGCTCGAAGCGGGGCCACCAGAAGGCTTCGACGCCGGGATGGGCCAGGTTTTCGTCGAAGACACCGCGGCCGATCTCCAAAAGCCGCCTGAGGGCGTCGTCGGGAAGATCGCCGGTGTGGGCCTTCTGGAAACGGTCCAGGGCCTCGTGGACGATGATGCCGCGCTCCATCGGCCCCGGCTCGGCGTCGAGGGGGTCGAGGGGCCTGAGGCGAAGGATTTCACGGGCGTAGATGGCGTAGGGATCGCGGACCCAGGTCTCGATGCGGGTGACCGAAAGCTCCCTCGGGCGGTCCTTGACCGGCGGCGTCGGCTGGGGTTCCGTCACCTGGCGGCTTTCGGTGGGCCGGTCCAGGGCCTCCGCCCACGCCAGCCAGGGCTCGGCGGCGGCGAAGGGGTTTTTGTCGCCTTTCTTCAGCCCCAGGCGCTCCAGCAGGTTGTCGAGCCTGAGCAGCCACGGCGAGGCCACCTGGGGCGTGCCGTCGACCCGCGTGGCCCGGGTCAGCACCACCCGGGGCGCGGCGAAGGCCTGGGCGAAATCGTGCGCCGTCTGGCCGCCGCGCCGTTCTGGCGGCGGCAGGCCGAAATCCTTCAGCATCGGGCGGCTCATCCACGGGCTCGGCTTGGCCTCGGGCGGCCAGGTGGCGTCGTTGAGGCCGCCCAGGATCATCACGTCGGCCTGCTGCATCCGCGCTTCCAGCAGGCCCCAGATATGCAGCCGCGGGTGGCGGCCGTAGCGGGGCCGGACGGGGATGCCGGCCATCAGGGTTTCGAGCAGCGCCGGGTAATCGGCGCCGGTGATCTCGTCCAGGACTTCGCCCGCTTTCACCAGTTCGTTGATGAACTTGGCCGCTACTTCGCCGGCGTCCCCGGCCCACAGGCGCGCCGGCCCGTCCGCCTCGTCGCCGGCGGCCAGGGCCTCGGCCATGGTCACGTGGGCGCGAAGCAGGTCCGAGAACGGCACCGGTTTTCCGGCCATCATCCCGGCCAGGGGGGCGATCACGGCTTCCAGGTCCTTCAATAGGGCGTTGAGATCGGTTTGCGTCTTTTTCGGCAGTTTCCTTTTCGTCTTCAGCGCCAACCTCAGCCCTTTGAGCCCCGGCGCCGGGCGCGGGCCGCGCAAAAGTTCGACTTCCAGGGTCCGGACCCGGTCCCTGAACGCGACCACCTTCATCCCCGCCGCCGCCAACGGGTGCTTGAGCGCCGCCAACAGCGCCACCGGCGTTAGGCCGTCGGCGGCCATCCTCGCGGTCAGGCGCAGGAAGGCGCCGGGCGGGGTCTGGGCCAGGGGCAGCCCGGCGGAATCGTCGATCTCGATGCCCCAACGGGCCAGCTCCGCCGCCACCCGGCGGGCCAATCCCCGGTCCGGCGTCACCAGGGCGGCGGTCTTTTCCCCGTCCTCGAGGACGCGGCGCATGACCAGCGCGATGACGGCGGCCTCTTCCCGGGGTCCGGGGCTGTCGATGCGGGTAATCCCCTTCAGCGCCGCCTTGATGTCCTTGGCGTTAAGGCTTGGCGCATCGAAGCCGGCCGGCGTCAGGGCGGCGTTGATCAGCCGCGCCGGGGCCGAGGGCCTCACTGCGGCGCCGGGGGCGTCCCAGGGTCCGACGTCTTGGCGCTCGACGCCGAGGCGGGCCAGCAACTGCGCCATGCCGTACTGGGGATGGGAAGCTTCCAGCGCCGTCCAGGCTTCGGGCGTTGCCTCCAGGTCGAGACCGGGGAGCACCACCGCGCCTTGCGGCAGCCCGGCGATCACCGCCAGCAGGTCGGCGGTGGCGGGGATGGAGCCGGTGGAGCCGGCGGCGATGACCGGATCGGCGGGCGGCCCAGGGAACTGATCGGCCGTCCACGCCCGCACCTGGGCGTCGAACAGCCGGTTGCGGCGCTCGGCGGCGTCCAGCGCCCCTTCCTCGGCCAGCACGGCGGGCCATTGTTCGGTCAGCACATGCAAGAATTCCAGCGTCCGTTGCCAGTGTTCGGCGAAGGCGTCGGGAACCAGCCCCTGCAGCCCGTCGAAGGTCAATCGCTCGGTATGGACCTGATCAAGAAGCCGGGCCAGTTCGAGCCCTAGGTGGGCGGCATGGTCGGGGCTGGGATCGCCGGGCCCGGCCATCACCAGCCGCGTCAACAGCAACTGGCGTTTCAGGCCCGGCAGGGCGGGTTCGACGCCGAGAGAGTCTTCAACTTCGAAACCGCCGGCGAAAAGGATTTCGTCCTCATCCAGGTCGCCGAGGGCCACCGTGCGCGGCAGCAGCATCGCCCGGCCATCACTTTGGCGCAGGAAGGCTTCGGCCAGGCTGCGCCGGGCGCGCTGGGTCGGCACCAGCACCGTGACCCGGGCCAGCGCCGCCGGGTCTGTGCCCCAGCGCTCGGCAATGCCGGCCGCCAGCACATCGACAAAGGGCAGCCCCGCCGGGATGGTGAAGACTCGAGGTGTCCGGGGCGGTGCTTTCGGGGGCGTTTTTTTCCGGGGTGGGGGGCTCATTCTTTCCGGGCTCAGCGGCGCTTGGTGCCGGCGTAACGCAGGTGCATAAAAGTTTCCGCCTCTTTCAGCCCCTCCGGCGTGCCGACGTGGAACCATTCGCCGTCGTGGACGGCGCCGTAAAGGCGTTCCGCCTCGATCGCCTGGTCATAGAGCCGGTTGAGGGAAAAGGCCCCCTTGGGCGCGTCCTTGAACAGCCGGGGGTGCAGAATCTGGATGCCGGTGAACAGCCACGGCGAGACTTCGGTTTCCGGCCTGCGTTCCAGGAGCCCGTCGCCGCCGGCGCGGAAATCGCCGCGCCCCGTATAGCCATAGGCCTCGACGGTGGAATGGAGCAGCAACAGCCCGTCCATCCTGGCGTCGTCCCAGGTATCGGCCAGCCGCTTAAGCGCGTCGAAAGGCCCGTTGAGCCAGAAGGCGTCGGCGTTGACGGTGAAGAACGGCCCGTCCCCCAGCAGCGTCAGGGCGCTGGCGATGCCGCCGCCGGTTTCCAGCAGTTCTTTTTCCGGCGATAGCCTGATCGCCGGCGAGGTCCGCCCTTTCAGGTGGGCCTCCACCCGATCGGCCAGGTGATGGGTGTTGACGACGACGTCGGTGACGCCGGCGGCTTCCAGCCGGTCGAGGGCATGGTCGATGAGGGCGCGGCCGTCGACCTCGATCAGGGGCTTGGGCAGGGTGTCGGTGACCGGCTTCAGGCGGGTGCCGAGGCCGGCGGCCAGGAGCATGGCTTTCCTGGGCGTTTTCTTCGCCATCGTCTTCAGGCCCCCGCCGCCGGGCAGGGCGGGATTGTCCTTTTATCGGCCGCCACGTGGGTCTCGAACCATTTTGCCACCGGCGCCAGGGCGGGATGTTCGAGCGCCGCTTCCAGGAGCCGCCAAACTCTCGGGATATGGGTCAGGTAATCGGGCTTGCCGTCGCGGACGCACAGCCGGGTGAAGATGCCGATGACCTTGGCGTGGCGCTGGGCGGCGAGGACCCGGAACGCGGTTTCGAAGGCGTCCCGGTCGAGGTCGGGGAAGGCGGCGTAATAGCGCTCCCGCATGGCTTGGCGGAACCCCTCGTCGATGTCGCGCCGGGCGTCTTCGAGGAGCGACATCAGGTCATAGGCCCCCGGCCCCCGGACCGCGTCCTGGAAGTCGAGCAGCCCGCAGCGCGATACGCCTTCCCGGCCGCCGAGCAGCATCAGGTTATCGATGTGATAATCGCTGAGCACCAGGGTTTCGGGCCCGTATCGGACGGCGGGAAAGACGCCGAGCCAGGCGTCTTGATACTGGCCGCGGACGTCATCGCCCGGCGGGCCGCCGAACACCGCCGGCCACGTCCAATCGACGAGCAGCAGGGCCTCTTCCAGGAGCTTGCCGTCGTCGTAATCCTCCACCCCCGGCGCCACGACGCGGCCGGGGTCGATCCGGTGCAGCTCGATCAGCACGTCGACGGCGAGCTCGTAGAGGCCGGTCTCGGCCGCGCCGCCGCCTTCGGCGTCGAGCACCCGGGTATAGGTCTCGTCGCCCAGGTCCTCCAGCAGCAGCAGGCCGTTTTCCAGGTCCTTGGCCAGGATGTCCGGGGCGCTGAAGCCGAGGGACTTCAGGTGCAGGGCGACGGTGACGAAGGCATCGACGTCCTCTTCCGGCGGCGGCGCGTCCATCAGCACCGCCCCCCGGTCGCCCAGGGTCAGCCGTTCGTAGCGCCGGAACGACGCGTCGCCGGCCAGCGCCGTTTTCTGGGCGCCGTCCCAGCCCCTGGCGGCGAGGAAGGAATCTATCAATTCGGCGCGGTCAGTCATCGCCCGTGACCTCGGGGCCAAGGATTTCCAGGCGCCCTTTCCACGTTCCGTGCCCGGCCAGCGACGCGCGTCGGGAATCGGGGCTCGGGCCCTGGTCCAGGGAAACCTCGAGCCGGTCCGCCGGCAGGCGGGCACCCAGCCGGTCAGGCCATTCGATCAGGGAAATCCCCCCGGCGAAGGCGTCGTCCATGCCCAGCTCCGCCGTCTCAAGGGCGTCCTTGATGCGGAACAGGTCGAAATGATAAACCGGGATGGCCCCCTCGCCGTTGGGGAATTCATACCCCTGGACGAGGATAAAGGTGGGGCTGGGGACTTCTTCTGGTGTTCTGGTGCGGGCATTGATGAAGGCGCGGGCGAAGACGGTCTTGCCGCTGCCCAAGGGGCCGTAAAGGGCGAAAACGTCGCCCGGCCGGGCCCGGGACGCGACCCTGGCGGCCAGGGCGGCCGTCGCCGCCTCGTCGGCGAGTTCGACCCTGATCGGGGTTTGCGAAATGTCGGCCATATCAGGTTTGTTCTTCCGGTTCGGGTCTCATATCAGGTTCCCCGGGTCCGGCGGCCGGCAGGCGGCAGGTGATGGTGGTGCCGCGTCCCGGCGGCGACTTCACGTCCACGGTGCCGCCGTGCAGTTGGATGAAATTGCGGACTAGGGTGAGGCCCAAACCGGCGCCGCTTTTGTCGGCGCCCTGGGAGTCACCCGGGCCGGCGTCTTGTTCGAACGGCCGGAACACCCGCTCGCGGTCGGCCTGGGGAATGCCGATGCCGGTATCGGCGACGGTGATGAGCAGGTCGTCGCCCTCGCGCCGGGCTTCCAGGCGCACGGTGCCGCGCTTAGGCGTAAACGTGATGCCGTTCGACAGCAGGTTGAACACCACCTGCTTCAGGCGCCTCTCGTCGGCCGAAATCCAGCCGATGTCGGGCGGGCAGTCGAATTCCAGCTTCAGGTCCTTGGACCGGGCCCGTTCCTGGATCAGGTTCAGGGTCGAAACCAGAAACCCGTGCACGTCGACGGTGTCGCGGGCCAGCTCCATGCGCCCGGCCTCGATGGAGGCGAGGTCGAGGATATCGCCGATCACCGACATCAGGCCGCGAGTGGTGTCGAGGATGCCCTTGGCGTATTCCCCCTGGCGGCGGTTGAGTTCACCGAAGTATTCCTGGCCCAGCATGTCGGCGAAACCGATGATGGTGTTCAGGGGCGTGCGCACCTCAAAGGACACGTTGGCGATGAATTCGGTCTTCAGCCGGTCGGCTTCGGCCAGCGCCTCGGCGCGCTGGCGCAGGGCCTGTTCGACCCGGGTCGAATCGGTGATGTCCATATAGCTCAGCAGCATGGCGCCGTCGGGCAGCGGCACGTTGGCGTATTCGACCACCGTGCCGTTGTCGAGTTCGAGCTTGCCGGTGATGTTGTCGCGGCTCATCAGGCGGGCGACGACATGCTCCTTGTGGATGCCCCAACTGAGGTCGTCCCAGCCGCCTTTGAGCGTGATCTTGGAGCGGGTGTGGTCGACGAAGTCGGAAACGTGATAGTCGCCGTCGAGGACTTCCTTGTCGAGGCCCCACAGCCCCGCGAATACCGGGTTGGAAAGCTTCAGTCTGCCGTCGCCGCCGAACACCGCGATGCCTTCGTGCAGGTTGTCGAGCGACTCGCTCTGCACCGCGTTCAGGGACTTGTACGAACGCTCCAGGTCCAGGCGCTCGGAGACGTCATCGAACCGGAACACCAACCCGTCCTTGCCATTCCGGTTGACGAGGATCCGGATCGCGCGCCCGTCGGGCAGGTGCATAAGCTCCTCCGTCTCTTCGCCCAGGGTCTCGAATCGCTCAAGCTGGCGCATCTTGAATTCGCGGAAATCGGAGACTTCCGGCAGGCTCCGTTGTTCGCGCAGGCGTTCCAGCACCTCGCCGAGGCTGGGCCCGGTCTTCAGCCAGTCGGGGTCCAGGTCCCAAAGCCGGGCGTAGGCGGCATTGAAATACCGGAGTTCGGCGCCGGCGTCGAAGATGGCGATCGCCGTCTCCAGGCTTTCCAGCACCGCGCCATGGGCGGCGGTCAGCTTCTGGTATTGGCCTTCCTTTTCCATCCAATCCGAGCGCTCGACGGCGAAACCGATGGTGCCGCCGGTGGGGGCGTCTTGGCTGCCGCCCAACATGCCGAGCGGCGTTTCCGTGACTTCCAACAGGCGCTCCGAGCCGTTGCCGCTCAGGTGACGGCGCTCGGTGACCGGCTGGCCCTGCCGGCGGGCTTGGTCGGCCATGCCGGAATCGGTGTCGGCGACCTCGCGCGCGGCGAGATTGACGAAGGCCAGCGACAGTTTCGAATCGCGTAGCCACACCGGCAGCGGCATGGCGTCGAGGAGCGCCGTCAGGTGCCGGTCGTCGAACCCCGACGTGTTGACCGAGGCGATGCGGTGCCCGGCGTTGGGTTCGCCAGTACCGCCGGCGCCCCCGGCGCCGGTGACGTCGCGCAGCCACACCATGTCGGCCAGGGTCTCGCCGGCGTCGGTTTCGGCGCGGCTGCCGGTCGCCTGAAGGCGCCGCCGCCCGGCCGTCAGCAAAAGGTCGAACGGCGTTCCCCCGGCGCGCAGCAGCGACACGCTTTGTTCGAGGATCTTGAGCGATTCGCCTTCGAAGCAATCGCGTATGTCGTCGTAACGGGCCTGGATGCCGGCGTCGAGATCGAGCAGCACCGACAGCCGCCGCGAGCACGTGAAGCCGCCGTTGACGTGGTCCCACAGGAACAGGCCGTCCGGCGCCGACGCCAGCATCTCGCGCGCCTTCACCGCGACCGCCTCCAGACGTTGGCGCTCGGTTTCGGTATCGTTGAAGCGCTTTCGTTGCCGAAAGACGACAACGGCGGCGCTCAGCGCCACGATGAAGGCGCCGGCCACAAAAGCCTGGAGAGTGTTGATTTCGGTCAGCACCGCAACAGATTAAACGCCCGCCCGGTGCGGCGACAAGGAATCAAACAACGGAAGGGCCGCTCAATCCCCCCAATCGGACTGTCGGATGGCGGCGGAGGAAAAACTGTTCCAGTGACAATGGGATTTAGTTAGGGTTGGAGTCAGTTTGAAGGTTATCTGGGAAATCACGGTATATCTGTTACGGGAAAGGCTTTGATTTATGCGCGGTTCGGAGCGAAACGGCCCTGGCAAAGGATCGAACCCCCTGTCGCCGCATCAGCGGACTTTTGGATCACACGGAAATTCATGGAGCACTGGAATGAGGACATTGTTGGCTGGCTTGTTTCTTTTCGTGGTCAGCTTTTCCCAGGTTTACGCCTTCGAGGAAAAGGCCCTCAAGAACCTGAAGTTTTTGCGCAAGTGCGCGAAATGCGATCTCAGTGGCGTCGATCTGCATGGCCAGAGCCTGAAGCAGGTGGACATCAACAAGGCGAACCTGAGCGGCGCCAATCTGGAAGGGGCAAACCTAAAGGATGCCAACCTGCGCAAGACCGATTTCAGCGGCGCGAAGCTGAAAAAGGCGAAACTGAGCATGTTCATGTACAAGGCAAAGCTCAGCAAAGCCGATCTGTCGTACACCGACATGACGGGCGCCGATCTGAGGGCGGCGGACATGAGAGGGGCGAACCTGACGGCGGCGAAGCTGACGAATTCAAACCTGACAAGGGCGAAACTGAACGGCGCGACCCTGGACAAGGCGGATTTGAGCGGCGCGATTCTCGAACGGGCGGATTTGAGCGGCGCGAGCCTGAAAGGGGCGAACTTGCGTAAAGCGAATCTCAGCCAGGGGAACCTGAGCAAGGCGGACCTGAGCGGAACCAATCTGACCCGGGCCTGGCTGAAAACGACGAACCTGAAAGACGCCAACCTGACGGGGGCCGGCCTGTCCAAGGCGGAACTAGATGAGGTAGACCTAAGCGGGGCCAATCTGAGTGACGTTGATCTGACGAAGACGATCCTGAAGAACGTGAAGATGGACGGCGCCATCCTGTGCCGCACGAAATTACCGCGGGGCGAGGACAATTCCGGCTGTAAATGATGAAAAGTCGTCCCGATGCCGGGCCGCCGTCCTCCGGGAGCCGGCGTCACCGCCGTCGGTCCGCCCGCGACGGCGCATCACCTGACGAACCTTATGCCGGAAACCGAACGACACCGGCGCCAGGGACTTTGAAGACAGCCAAGCGGGACGCGTCAGTCGAGGAGGACCAGTTTTTCCGCCGAGGACTTGCCGTCTTCACGGGGCACGAGTTCATATTCGACCTTTTGTCCTTCGTTGAGAGTCGTCAGTCCCGCCTGTTCGACAGCGGAAATGTGGACGAAGGCGTCCTTGGAGCCGTCGCTCGGCTCGATGAATCCATATCCCTTGGTCGGATTGAACCATTTTACCGTTCCGGTGGTCATGTCACATCTTGTCCTTTCACAGTATCGGGTCAAGGTATCGGGTTGGCGCCTACCGCTTCCAGCGGCGTCGTGGTGCCGTATGGTCCACTATTTCTCGGGGTAACTCGGCGAAGAGCAAAAGCATCTAAGCGGGCACGCCAGGGTAATGTGTAACCGACGCCTCCAATGTGGGCAGTCCGGGTTTCATGTGCAAGTAGATTCAGCGCCCGGCGCGGCGGTCTTCGTGTTGCCGGGGGCCGCTCTTTGACATTGTGAATATGAAGAACTGATCGCGGCAGGGATTTTCCACGCCTGGATTCCAGGATGTAGATAAAGGCCGACAAAAACCTACATTCCGGTGGGAATTTTCCATAACGCCGGGCGTACACCCAATGCCCTCCGTTGCAAACCCCGGGCATTCAGGCCAGTGGAAAGAAAGCGGGTCCAGTAAGAATTAGTCGCGGCTAGTAGCGATAGGTATCGGGTTTGAACGGGCCGTCGGGGGAAACGCCGATGTAGTCCGCCTGTTGCTTCGAAAGCTTGGTCAGGGTGACGCCGAGCTTGTCCAGGTGCAGCGTCGCCACCTTTTCATCGAGATGCTTGGGCAGCACGTAGACCTTGTTCTCGTAGTCGTCGGGCTTCCGCCAAAGCTCCATCTGCGCCAGTACCTGGTTGGTGAACGAGGCGCTCATGACGAAACTAGGGTGCCCCGTGGCGCAGCCCAGGTTCACCAGCCGCCCCTCGGCCAACAGAATAATCCGCTTGCCGTCGGGAAGTTCGATCTCGTCCACCTGCGATTTGATGTTGGTCCACTTGAAATTGCGCAGGCTTTCGACCTGGACCTCGGAATCGAAGTGGCCGATGTTACAGACGATGGCCCGGTCCTTCATGGCGCGCACGTGGTCGACGGTGATGACGTCGATGTTGCCGGTGGCGGTGACGAAGATGTCGCCCCGGGGCGCCGCCTGTTCCATGGTCACCACCTCGAAGCCTTCCATCGCCGCCTGCAGGGCGCAGATGGGATCGGGCTCGGTGATCATCACCCGGCAGCCGGCGTTGCGCAGGCTTTCGGCCGACCCCTTGCCGACGTCGCCGTAGCCGGCGACCACGGCCACCTTGCCGGCCATCATCACGTCGGTGGCGCGGCGCAGGCCGTCGACCAGGCTTTCGCGGCAGCCGTATTTGTTGTCGAATTTGGACTTGGTCACCGAATCGTTGACGTTGATGGCCGGAAACAAAAGCGTGCCCTTGGCTTCCATTTCATAAAGGCGGTGCACGCCGGTCGTCGTTTCCTCGGTGACGCCCTGGATGTCCTTGGCCGCCTCGGCGTACCAGCCGGGCTTTTCGTCGAGCCGCTTTTTGATCGAGGCGAACAGGGCCTCTTCCTCCTCGTTGGAGGGCTTTTCTATGACGCCGGCGTCGTTTCCGGCGTCGATGCCGAGGTGCAACAGCAGCGTCGCGTCGCCGCCGTCGTCGAGAATCATGTTCGCCCCGCCGCCGTCGGGCCATTCGAAGATCCGGTGCGCGTAATCCCAGTATTCCACCAACGTTTCGCCCTTGGTGGCGAAAACGGGGATTTCCGCCGCCGCGATGGCCGCCGCCGCGTGGTCCTGGGTCGAATAGATATTGCACGACGCCCAGCGGAGGTCCGCCCCCAGCGCCTTCAGGGTCTCGATCAGCACCGCCGTCTGGATGGTCATGTGCAGCGATCCGGCGATGCGCGCGCCCTTCAGCGGCTGCTGGCCGCCGAATTCCTCGCGGATCGCCATCAGGCCGGGCATTTCCGTTTCGGCAAGGGAAATTTCCTTCTCGCCCCACTCGGCCAGCGAAATATCGGCGACCTTGTAATCATCGAAGGGCATGGCGGCGGCTCCTGAATTCTTTTTGACAAGGGAAAGGGGGGTTTACCAGCCCCGGAAACAGGCCGCAACCTGTTTTGGCGCCGGGTCATCCCCCGGGGACGTTAGGGGGACGTTATGCAAGGGTGAATACGATTGTATGTTATGCCAGGGCGTTGAAATCATCAAGCAGGGTAGCGATTCGCCCGGAGTCCACTTGGTCCATGATCACGCCGGCGCGGCGGTTGGCGGCGTCCATGTCCATTTCGCGGATCCGCTGTTTGACGTGCGGGATGTTGCTCGGCGTCATCGACAGTTCGCGGATGCCCAGCCCCAGCAGCAGCGCCGAATAGCGGGGGTCACCGGCCATTTCGCCGCAGATGCTGATGGGGATGCGGGCACGGAGCGCGGCCGTGGCGGAAAACTGGATCAGCCGGAGGACCCCCGGATGCAGTGGATCGAACAGGTGCGCCACGTGTTCGTTGCCGCGGTCGATAGCCAGCGTGTACATGGTCAGGTCGTTGGACCCGATGGCGAAAAAGTCGCTGGCCTGGGCAAAGGCATCCGCCGCCAGGGCGGCGCTGGGGACCTCGATCATGACGCCGATGGGCGGCAGCGGATCGGGAATCGCCACCCCGCGCCGGCGCAGCTTGGCGGCGGCTTTGTTCATGATCTCGCGGGCGCGGCGGATTTCCCCGACCTGGGACACCATCGGCAGGAGGACGCGCACATTGCCGCTGTTGGCGGCCCGGAGGATGGCCCGGAACTGGGTTTCCAGGGCGTCCGTCTGCGCTAGCGACAGGCGGATGCCGCGCAGACCGAGGTTGGAAACGGCGCTTTCCTCGATGCCGTTCAACAGCGCCGCCACCGGTTTTTCGGCGCCGACGTCAAGCGTGCGGACGGTGACCGGGCGTTTTCCCATGACCCCGATGACGGAGCGCAGCGCGTCCACCTGTTCGTCCTCGCTGGGGACGTCCTCGCGGTTCATGAACATGAATTCGCTACGCAACAGCCCGATGCCCAGGGCCCCGACCTGGGTCACCATGTCCATTTCGATGGGCAGCTCGACGTTGGCCTGAAGGATGATTTCGGCGCCGTCGCGGGTGGTAGCGGCGAGGTTCCGGAGGCGGTCGAGGCGGCGGGTCTGGCGCCGGTGTTCGGTGCGGCGGCGTTCATAGGCGGCGATCGTCTTCGGCGCCGGGTTGACGACGATGTGTCCGGCCGAGCCGTCGACGATGACGCTATCCCCGGTCCGCACGCCCCCGATCAGCCCGGCCGCGCCCAGGACCGTCGGCAGGCCCAGGGCCCGGGCCATGATCGCGGTGTGGCTTTCGGCGCTGCCGAGCATGGCCGCGGCGCCGATGATCTGCGCCGGATCGAGCTGCGCGGTGTCGGCGGGGCTCAATTGTTCGGCGATGACGATGCTGTTCTCCGGCGCCGCCGAAAACGGCTTGACCGGGGTCTTGGTCAGGTTCCTGAGCAGCCGGTTGCCGACTTCGCGGATGTCGTCGACCCGGGCGGCGATATAGGAATCGTCCATGGCCTGGAAGACCTGGGCGATGTCGGCGATTTCGGCCTTGACGGCGGCCTCGGCGTTGACCTGTTCGCCGGCGATGCGCTGCTCGGCGCCGCGCACCAGGCGCGAATCCTGAAGCATGTGCAGGTAGGCATCGAGGAGGTACGTGAGTTCTTCGCCGGCGGCGCCGGATTTGGCAGCGGCCCTAAATTGGAGGCGGCGGATTTGCCGGCGGGCGAGGCGGACGGCGGCCTTCAGGCGCTTTTGTTCCTTTTCCACCTGCTTCTTGGGAATCCGGCGTTCGGGCACGTCGACGGCGCCGCTCTCGCGGACATATGCCGAGCCGATGGCGATCCCCGCCGCCACGCCCAGTCCGTCGAAGTGTTGTTCCTTGGCCATCGGATGAATTCTCAAGTTTTTTCTGCGGCGTCGTCTTCGTCGAACCGGGCGGCGATCAACGCCTCCAAGGCCTTGATGACGGCTCTAGCGTCGGGCCCGTCGGCGATCAGGTCGACATCGCTTCCCGGCGTTGCCGCCAGCATCATCAGCCCCATGATCGACAGCCCGGAAACCGTCTGTTCGCCCTTGCTCACCGTAACCTGGGCATCGTAGGCGCCGACGGTCTTGGCGAACTTCGCCGCCGCCCGGGCATGCAGGCCGCGGGAATTGACGATGGTCACCCGGCGCCGCACGGTTTCGCCGCCCGTCCCGCCGGAGGCCCCGGACGCCGGTTCCGCCTCCCGGGAGGGGTCGCCGCCGGTGCTCATTCCTGTTCCTGGGACAGCAGCTTAGACGCGATGTTGATGTATTTGCGCCCGGCTTCCTGAGCCGCCTCGATGGCGTCGACCAGGGAGTCGGTCTTGCGGACGCTGGCCAGCTTGATCAGCATCGGCAGATTGACGACGGCAATGACCTCCACGTTCGCCTTGTCCATGACGGAAATCGCCAGATTAGACGGCGTGCCGCCGAACATGTCGGTCAACAGCACGACGCCGTCCCCTTCGTCCGCCTTGGCGGCGCTGTCGAGAATTTCGGCCCGGCGCTGCTCCATGTCGTCGTCGGGGCCGATGCAGACGGCGATAACGTTCGGCTGCTGCCCGACCACATGCTCCAGCGCCGCGATCAACTCCTCGGCCAGGCGGCCGTGGGTCACAAGCACCAAACCGATCATCTTAAAGCGGCCCTTCCCACATGGCGTGATAATCCCCGGCTGCGCCTCAGGATCAAGGGAAAAACTCGATCCGCCGCATTCCTTGCCGGGAGTTTGATATCAATTGCCCGATTTGTCCAAGTCCCTGTGGCGCGATTGCAGGTGCCGGCCCTTGCCGTCGAGCCAGCAGGCCAGTTTTTCGGCAACGAAAACAGAGCGATGGCGGCCGCCGGTGCACCCGAAGGCGATGGTCAGGTAGCTCTTGCCCTCTTCGGCGTAACCGATGAGCAGGGGCTCGAGCAGCAGCGTCAGGTTGTCGAAAAACGGCTGAAACCGTTCATCGGCGGATATGAATTCCTCGACCGCCTCATCGAGGCCGGAAAGCTCCCTCAGGTCGAGATCGTAATGGGGGTTTTTCAGGAACCGGACGTCGAAAACCAGATCCGCGTCCCTGGGCAGGCCGCGGCGGTAGGAAAAAGAGGTCACGAATATGGAAAGCTGGCCTTCGCCTTCCAACCCGAAATGGCCTTCGAGGGTACGCTTCAAATCGGCCAGGGCCATTTCCGAGGTATCGACGATGATGTTGGCCTGTTTCTGGACGGCGGCCATCAGGACCCTTTCCCGCCTGAGCCCGTCGCTGACCGGGCGGTCGTCGGCCAGGGGATGGCGGCGGCGAGTTTCCTCGAAGCGCCGGACCAGAACATCGTCGTCGCAATCCAGGAACAGCAGTTTGACGTCCGTATCGGGGCGTTCGACCAGGGTGTTCAGTTCGCCGAGGAACCCGGCGGCGTCGAAATCTCGAGTGCGGATGTCGATGCCGATGACGAGGGGTTGCGGAAATTTCCCGGGGCTGACCATGCGGCCGATGAGCGACACCGGCAGGTTGTCCACCGCCTCGTAGCCCAGATCCTCGAGCACTTTCAGGGCCGAGCTTTTGCCGGCGCCGGAAACCCCCGTCACCAGGAGCAACGGCGCCGGGGGGGCTTGGTCGGTTTTTTTCTTGCTCATGGCGTCCTCATTATAGCGCACCCGCAGCCATCAGGGCGGCGCGAACCTTGGCCGCCGCCGAAGCCTCGAACGCATGGAGCCGGACCACGGGTACGTCGACCCCCAGGAACGTAACCGTTGTTGTTTCGGGTACCCGTTCGACGTCTTCCGGGTCCACCAATTCGACCACCAGGGCGAGAACCGTTTGCGGGACCGCGTCTTTCTCCAGGACGCCCAGACCCCGGACTTCCATGCGGCCGGCGATTTCCCGGGGCGCCGAGGCGACGAGGCGCCCGTCGGCCAGCGCCAAATCGGTGCGGTCGTCGGCAACCAGCCGGGCGCCGCCGTCGATCAGCCTCAGCGCCAGGTCCGACTTGCCGTTCCCCGACGGTCCCGACAGCAAGACCCCGGACCCGTCGATATCGACAGTGGTGGCGTGAATCTGCTCCATCGCCGAAAGCGTGGAGCCCCCCGGGCGGTCTGTCAACCGGCCGGCAGGCGGACTGAAAACCGGGCCCCTAGAACCTCGCCTGACGGCCCGGTGCGGTTGGCGGCGAAAAGCCGGCCACCGTGGGCGTCGATGATCTGGCGGGAAATGCTTAATCCGAGACCCGAATGGGTGCCGAACTTCTCCAATTTCCGGCGCTGGGTGTAAAAACGCTTGAAAATGGCTTCTTCCTTACCGGCCGGGATGCCGGGGCCGTCGTCGTCTATATCGACGACTATCCAGCCGTTTTCGCGGGACGTGGTGATGGTAATGGCGCCTTCGCCGGGGCTGAAGGACCGGGCATTGGTCAGCAGGTTGCGAAACACCTGGGCCAGGCGGCTCTCGATGCCGTCGACCATCAGCGGTCCGCTATCACCGGCGGTGTTTTCAAGGCGCGTCCGGGGGCCACCCTCGGTGGTGTCGTCATGTACTTCGACAAGAATCGCCAGCATGGCGCCGATGTCCACCGGCTCGGTCTCGGCCCGGGACAGTTCCGCATCCAGGCGCGAGGCATCGGATATGTCGCTGATCAGCCTGTCCAGGCGGCTGACGTCCTCTTGGATAATGACCATGAGCTTGCGCTGCTGTTCCGGGTCTTTCAGCCGGGCCGTGGTTTCCACCGCGCTCCTGAGAGACGTCAGGGGGTTCTTGATCTCGTGCGCCACGTCGGCGGCGAAACTTTCGATGGCGTCCATCCGGAGCCACAACGCCTCCGTCATTTCCGACAGGCTCTCGGCGAGATCGCCGATTTCGTCGTTTCTGCCGGCGAAGTCAGGAATCGTCTGCTGACGGCCGTGATCACGGCGCACCCGCTCCGCGGCGGCGGCGAGGCGCCGGACCGGCCGGACGATGGTGCCGGCCAGGTACATCGACAACAACACCGTCACCCCAAGGGCGACGGCGAAAATCTTCAGGATATCCAGGCGCACCTCCAGAAGCGCGCTGTCGATGGCGTGCGATCCCCGGGTCAGCATCAACGCCCCGAGCACGTGTTTATAGCGCTGTACCGGCATGGCGACGCTGAGAATCAGGCGGCCGCCCCCGGTGTTTCGCACCATGTGCGCCCTTTCGCCCAAAAGCGCTTTGACAACCTCCGGGTAGTCGCGGGCGTGCTGGCGGGATTTTTCGTGGTAGACCTGCAAGGTTTCCTGGACCGTCAGGCGGCGCATGAGCCGGTCATAGACCTCCAAAACGGCGGGCAGGACCCCACTCTCGGCGCCCGGGGGCGGTAACGCCTCGATCTGGATCAGGCCGCCGGGTCCCACCAGACGCCGGGAATCAGCGATAAGGGATCCGTTGTTGCTGAAAAGCCGGGCCCGGGTTCCCGTCGTTTCCACCAACCGGCGAACGATCTGATTGGAAATTTCAGAAACCAGTTGCTGGCTGGAGGGACTGCGGGGGGTGACGGCGCCTTCGCCCAGGGCGGCGGCGAACATCTCCGCCTGAACGCCGAGCGATTTCAGTTCCGCGTCGATCAGGTTCCGGCGGTATTCGCCGAGAAACAGAATTCCGCTGACAAGGACGCCGAGCGCAATCACGTTGACCGTCAGGATGCGCCGGGTCAGCGGTGAGAAAACGCGTCCGCCGGGGCGGGGTTTGATCTTCCCCTTCCGTTGCTGGTCCGACTCCTGTGCCATGCCGCTCTAGTTGATAAAATCTAACAGATGGACCCCATACGATCCCATATTCCGGTTTCTCGGCAGGAGAGCGCCCGCGGGCGATGCCAAAGCATCGTCAAGGGGGCTCGACGCCCCGAGAAGCCGGGATAGTGGACCCCCAAAACGCCCAAGGGGGCGGCTTCCCAAGCCTACCGGATGCGTTGCCCGATGCTTGTGATGCGCCAGCATCACCACGCATCGGGCGCCTTTCCGGAAGAGCTTGGGGAGCCGTCGCATAGGGTCCCTATGTAAGAATCTATTCACTAGGGTCTTTCCGGCCCAAATTGGATCAATTCTGTTTCCCGATTGGCGCGGCGATCCGGTGCCGAAACGGTTGCAGGGCGATCTGGGTGCATCGGC
>NZAZ01000116.1 GCA_002686255.1 Rhodospirillaceae bacterium | reverse complement strand
GTCAAATCAAAACGCGCCATATCAAAACTCCTTTCTAAAGAGGCTTGAATCACATTTCAGCGCGTTTGGGAATCCTGTTTATGGGTATGTGGCCTAGGGACCCCAGTTTTTCCCTGCTAATGGAATAGGGCGTCGCCCCGCCGATATCGAGGGGAAAGCCGACTTGGCTCTTGAACTTCTGGCTGAATTCCTGGATTTGTTCCACGCTAAGACTGAAAAACGCGTCATCATCGAAAGTGATGTGATTGATGAACGGCAGCTTGGCCTTAATAGTCACCAACTCTTCGATGATGTTGTCGACGCTCCGCCCCCGGAATTGCTTTTTTTCTTCATACATTTTTTGCAAGGTATTGTTGACACAAAACGTGCAAGCCAGGGGGCAGCCTCTCGTCGGTGCGGCCATGAAATCGCCGCGTAGATGATAGTTCAACAACTCTTCGTCCATCGGCCGAATGCTGTTGTTATGTATGACGTAATGGCCCTCGTAATCGTAGTCTTGGAAGGGAAGGGAATCCAAATCCCGGATTAAGGGGCGCACGGGATTTTTGATGATCTCACCGTCCTTCTTGAACCAAAAACCCTTGGTATCTGTATAGTCTTCTCCAGCCTCCATCTTATTGACCACCTCGACGGTGGCCTCCTCGCCTTCGCCGACACACACCATATCCGCGTACCCAAGGGATTCCTCGGGCCGGATGGTCGGATGGACGCCGCCCCACACGACTGGTATCGCAGTTTCCTGCTTCACCTTCTCCGTCAGTTGGACAGCATTGTCGAAGTGGTTGGACATGGTCGTGATACCGACCAAATCGGAGCCCGCCACGATCTTGATTAAGTCGTTAAGAACATTCTCGTCGTAGCGTTCCGTATGCTTCTGTGGCAGGAAAATGAGATTGACGTCGTGCCCCGCCTGTTTGAGGCACGAAGAAATGATCCTCAAGCCGTTGACCGGAAGGTTGGAAAAAATTGACACTAATGAAACTTGCATTCTCAATTTTTCCAGTTTGGCCTGCTGCCAGAAAACTCGTTCCAGAATCTCTAATATACCAAGGATTACTAATTGATCTCAGTCTTCTATCACATAAAGTCGGATCGCTCCAGATTTCTAAGTCTAGCAAAGAATAGCCAGTTCGTGATTACTCCATGCAGACCCCGGTTTTGGAAAATTTCGGACTTCTGGCCTTCGTCTTTATGTCCGCACCTGAGGCTATATCTATTGGGCCACCCCGACAAGCAGGCGTTGATGTGAAATTCCTTCCGCATATCTTCCATACATTTGGGTGCATGTTCGTGCAGGGTTTTTCATTAGTTTGCATGGGCTGCAAACCATGAGAACACATCGGAAAGTGGTTGATTTCCTACAAAAAAATGGAGCGGGCGATGGGATTCGAACCCACGACTTCAACCTTGGCAAGGTTGCGCTCTACCCCTGAGCTACGCCCGCATAATGCCCCCCGAAACGGCGCGCCGATAATAGCCCCTGGCCGGGTGTTTTCAAGGCCACTGTTGAAAACCTCCGGACCGGGTTCTCATTTGGGTGCCGGCGCTCTTGACGTCGGCAGGCCGATATAGACCGGCGGCCGCGCCACGTCCAAAAAGAACGGCCTCGGGCGCGCCGGCAACCCGGACCGGACCGCCGAACGGCCGTCAATAGTTGTTTCATCCATTGGCAAACCCAGGGCATCCATGACCGTCGGCATCAGGTCAATAAGCTGAAAATCTCCGTCATCGGTCCGCGGTTTAAGGCCCGGCGCGCGCAGGAATACCGGCACCCGGGGAAGGTCCGGTTCGATCACCTTGATTCTTTGCGGGTAGACCCGGCCCGGACATTCCGCGGTCCAGCAATTGCCGTGGTCCGAAATCACCGCAATCACCGCCCGGTCATACAGGCCCGAGCCCTTGAGAGCGGCGACAAAGCGGCCCAGCGCCCTATCCAGGAAACGGAGTTGTTGCCGGTAATTGACCACGGCGCCCTTGAAATCGGCGCCGGACACCATGCGCAGGTGGGGCGAGCGGAGATACTTCCCGTCGGCGTCGAAAACGTAAGGGGCGTGGCTGGATAAAATATTGAACAGGTAAAAGGCGCCCGGGCGGCCTTCGGCGCCGAGGCGCTGCAAAAGTTCGTGCTGGTACGTCAAAAGACCCCCGTGGAGGAACGGCAGCCACCTGTCGACCAAGTAGTCGGGGCCGAATTCCTGGGCGAATTTGGAAAACACCCGCCACGGAAAAGCCGTCTCGCCACCGTCCAGGTATTTGAGGCACTTGAAGTCACGGCCCCGGCAGCCGAAAGAATCCACGGCCATCACAACCCGATAGCCTTGGGCCATCAAACGGCGCGGCAGGCTTTCGGGCGGAAGGCTTTCAACGTCTTCGGCAAAAATCGGAGACGACTTGCCGGGACGATAGGCCCCGGTGAGGAGGCTCGGAAACGACGCGTTGGTTCCCGGATGGTTGGCGATCGCCTGGCGGTACCAAACGCTGTCCAGGGCCAAGGCCCGGAAATTGGGAAACAGCTTTTCATCGATGTCGCTATTCCTGTCGATGATCATGTTGAGGCTGAGTTCGTCCAGGATCACAAGGAACACCGGCGGGCCTTCCTTGGCCGGCGGCTCGGCGGCGGCCCCCAGCGGCAGGGGGTGGATGGCCATGAGGTAAATGAAATAGAAGCCGAACACCGGGGCCAGGGCGCCCAGGTATACGGCGTACTGGTCAATGGCGCGCCTGAGCACGATCACAAGGACCACCGCAAGGGCGGCCATCGCCAGGATCAGCCCGAATTTTTCCGAAGCGCCGAGAAATTCGGTTTTGAAGGCCGTCTGCTGGAGCTGCCGCAACAGGCTGAGCGCAACGCCCGTATAGACCGCTAGGTCAACGGCCCGCCCCCAGCCCCCGGCCACCCGGCGAACCCCAATCAAAAGGGCGGTGGCGGCGTATTGAAAGACAATGACGATAAGGATGACATCGCCGAGGCCTATCCGCATTTCCCGGCGGAACAAAGTGACGACGTTGAACAACGGCTCCGAAAGCCCGAACGACACCATCGCCAAATAGATCAACGCCAACCTGAGGTGCTCTTGTTTTGCCGTCACCCGATCACCTTTTTCCTTCGTTGGACGCTGTTGTCGCGGGTTTCGTGTGTATCAACCGGATACCGGCCCCGTCAAGCCGGGCCGGCGGCGACAATCCCCTTGCCAAGAACTGGGGGCTCACTTAGAACGGTCCCGAAGCCGGTCCCGAGGGTCCGGAGAAGGAGGAGAAGGATAAGGGCGCAAATGGCGAAAATTATTGGCAAAATTCCTTTTCGGCCGTTAGCGGTCCCTTTGCTGTCGATGATGGCCATCGCTTTTTGGACAGCCCCGGCCCAGGCCTATGTCGACCCCGGTTCCGGAAGCATGTTTCTTCAGCTTTTGGTGGCTGCGGTTGCCGGCGGGCTGTGGACGCTCAAGACCTACTGGCAACGGCTCAAGGGTTTTTTCACCCGCAGCCGTCCGACCGAGAGAGACGGCGACCAAGCTCCTCAAAAAAAAGATTGAACATGCTCCCCCAATGGCCCTGAAAACTGTTTGGGTGTGGATACTGGGCCAATCCTACGTTTGATTCTGGAGGCCCATGGCGTCTAACCCTTCCCAATCCGCACGGAACCTTTCGCTCAGGGATCCCGCCGGTGAACTCCACCTCTTCGACGGCCGGCTCGTTCGACTGGTGCGCGATGAGGGCGTTTCCAATTTGGATATTTTTCTCGACTCCGATGCCCTTGGTCCCTTCCGCGAGAACGGGGCGCTGATTGGCGGACGGCGGATTGACCCGTCAACGGTTTCAGCCCTTTGCGGCGGCGAACAGCCCGCTGCCGCCGTCGAACATGATCTTATCCCATTTGTGTCCTATCCCTACGAATGGCCGGCGGAGATGCTGTTCGCGGCCGCAAAGCTTACCCTGAATCTGGCCGAGGCCGGCATCGATGAGGGGATCGGGCTTAAGGACGCCAAGCCCGACAATGTGATGTTCCGGGGCCCGGCGCCGGTTTTCATTGATGCGCTTTCGTTTGAAAACCGCACCCCGGGCGATCCGATCTGGCGCGCCGAGGCGCAATTCATCCGGACCTTTCTTCTTCCTCTTCTGGCGCACCGGGAGGCCGGTCTCTCCCTCAATGAACTTCTTCTTAACCGGGGCGATGGCCTCGAGCCCGAAGAGGTCTACCGCCTGTTGGGGCCGTGGCGGCGTTTGGCGCCGGGAAATCTCGGGTTGGTGACGTTGCCGGCGAAACTGAACCGGTTTGCCGACGGCTCCGGCATTTACCGGCAGCGCGTGCTGCCCTCGGACGAAAAGGCGCGATATATCCTGGGCGGCACCCTGGCCCGCCTGAACCGGAATCTCCGGCGTGTGGCGCCGAAAGCAGGCCGGTCCTCGGGCTGGTCCGACTATATGGCCACCACGTCCTATAGCGAGGCGAACTTGGCTCAAAAAGAAACCTTCGTTACCGCCGCTCTAAACGAGGTCAGGCCCCAAACCGCCCTCGACGTGGGCTGCAACACCGGTCACTTCAGCCGCATCCTCGCCAAAGGCGGCGCCAGTGTCGTCGCCGTCGATCTGGACCCGGTGGTGGCGGGCGAGGCCTGGCGGCAGGCTAAATCCGAAAGCCTCGACATCCTGACGCTGGTGCAGAACCTGTCCCGGCCGTCCCCCGGTACGGGATGGCGCAACCAGGAAAGGGTTTCGTTCCTGTCGCGGGCGCAAAAGCGTTTTGATGCCGTGGTGATGCTGGCCGTCGCCCATCATATGATGGTAAGCGACGGTATTCCCCTTTCGGAGATTTTGGCATTGGCGGCCGAAATGACGAAGGACGCGGTGATTATAGAGTTCGTTGCCCGCGAAGATGCTCAATTCCAGCGGATTCTGCGGGGACGGGATGATCTCTATGGGGACTATGACCGTGATGCCTTCGAGATCGCCTGCCGGGAATGTTTCGAAATCCAGCGCCGTGAAGCCCCCGACGGCGCCACCCGGGCGCTTTATCTGCTTCGGCTCAAAGGCGGCTGAAACCCCTGCCGCAACTAAAAATAAAGACCTTGAGGCTTGCGCCGGGCAGTGGAAAAAGCCATTTATGGGGAAGTGATCGGACCCTGAGGCAAGGCCGCGAGGCCAAGGCGATAAAACCCATGGAATATACATTAAAACCGGACGGTTCGCTGGCTCCCAACGAAGCCGGGGACGGCGATAAAAATCAGGATCAAGGCCCTGGTGGCCCCGGCGACGTAATCAAGGATTCGGATACCGCGAATTTCAAGGCCGACGTCATCGAGGTCTCGGCCCAGGTCCCGGTGATCGTCGATTTCTGGGCTCCCTGGTGCGGACCCTGCAAACAATTGACCCCGGCGCTGGAAAAGCTGGTCCGTGAATCCGCCGGCGCCGTCCGGTTGGTGAAGATCAACGTCGATGAAAACCAGGAACTGGCGGCGCAGATGCGGATTCAATCGATTCCGGCCGTTTATGCTTTCAAGGGTGGGCAGCCGGTCGACGGTTTCATGGGGGAATTGCCGGAAAGCCAGCTCAAAAGCTTTATCAGCAAACTCATCGGCGTCGCCAAGTCCCCCGTCGACGCCGCCCTGGAAGAGGCCAAGGCGGCGCTGGAGACCGGCGACGCCGATGCCGCCGGCGCCATCTTCGGCCAGGTGCAGGCCCAGGATCCAAGCAACGAAGCGGCGCTCGCCGGCTTGATCCGTTGCGCCCTGGCTACCGGCGATCAGGACCGGGCCCGGGAAATGATCGATGGCCTGCCCTCCGATTTGGCGCAAAAAGGCGAAATCGCCGCCGCCATTTCGGCCGTTGAGCTTTCCGAACAAGGCCGGGAATCCGGCGACATCGAGGAACTCCGGAGCAAGATCGAAGCCAACGAGAACGATCATCAGGCCCGCTTCGCCCTGGCCGCGGCCCTTTACGGTCAGGATCAGAACGAAGCCGCTCTCGACGAGCTTCTTGAGTTGTTCCGCCGCGACCCAAAATGGAACGACGAAGCCGCCCGCAAGCAACTGTTGAAGATATTCGAGGCCCTTGGTGCCACCGATCCGTTGACCGTTTCCGGGCGCCGGCAGTTGTCGTCTCTTATGTTCTCTTAAAAGGAAGCCGGGGAATTCATCATTAGCAAACGTTCCGTCGATCCGAAGCTTCTGGAAATCCTGGTCTGCCCCCTGACCAAGGGAAGGCTCAGCTACGACCAAAAAGCGGAAGAGCTGATATCTGAACAGGCCAGACTCGCCTTTCCCATCCGCGACGGCATTCCGATCATGCTGGTCGACGAGGCCCGGCCCCTGGACGACGACGTCAAACCAGCGTCGCTGGATTAAAAAACAAGAAATAACAAAGCTTTAAACCATGTCCGAGTCATTTGAACTCCAGCACCGGCCGAAGGAAATCCGCCTCAAGCGCGAGGAGAAAGTCCTCGAAATCGACTTCGATGACGGCAAAACCTTTTCGCTCCCGGCCGAGCTTCTGAGGGTCGAAAGCCCGTCGGCGGAGGTCCAGGGCCACGGGCCGGGCCAGAAGACCATAATCGCCGGCCGCCGCCATGTCGGCATCCTGGATATCGAGCCGATCGGTAATTACGCCCTCCGCATCAACTTCGACGACCTGCACGACACCGGCCTCTATTCGTGGGATACCCTTTACGATTACGGTCAGCGCCAGGACGAGCTGTGGCAGGATTACCTGGATGCGCTGAAGGCCCAGGGGCTCAGCCGCGACCCGTAATCAGTCTATTTAATAAATAGATTGATAAAAGCCTTATAAGTGGCTGTAATATATTGTTATTCCAGCTTTGGGCTTTTTCGTAAATAGATTCACAAAAACCTTATAAGAGACTGAAATATATTGTTATTTCAGCCATCCCGGCGGCGCTTAAAGCGGCTGGTTGCGCATCAGGCGCGGCAGGTCGCCGACCAGTCCCATGGCCTGGCGCATGAACACCTTTTTCAGCGGCGGCAGCTTGTTGACCGCCGCCAGGCCGATGTCCCGGGCCAGCCTGAGCGGCCGGATATGGTTGGAAAACAGCCTGTTCAGCCCGTCCGTCATGGCCAGCATCAGGGTGTTGTCGAACCGGCGCCAGCGCTGGTAACCCTCCAACACCGTGCCGTCGCCGATATCGAGCCCGAGGCGCTTGGCGTCCACCACCACCTCGGCCAGCGCCGCCACGTCGCGAAGCCCCATGTTCAGGCCCTGGCCGGCGATCGGGTGCATGGCGTGCGCCGCGTCGCCGACCAGCGCCAGGCGTTTGTCGATGGTGCGTTCGGCGAACCGCAGCGACAACGGATAGCTCCACTTCGGCCCGATGACCTCAAGATCACCCAGGAAATCACCGAAGCGGCGTTGCAGTTCGGCCATAAAATCTTTTTCGTCAAGCGTCATGATCGTCGGCGCCAGGTCGGCCCGTTCGGTCCAGACGATGGAAGAACAGTGCCCCGGACGGCCCGGATCTCCCATAAGCGGCAGGATGGCGAACGGACCGGCGGCCAGAAAGTGTTCGTGAGCGGTGAAGTCGTGGCTCAGTTCATGGGCCACCGAGCAAACGATGGCGGCCTGTTCGTAGGGCCAGTGGGTGACCCGGATTCCGGTCCCCTCGCGGGTCCGGGAATTGCGCCCGTCGGCGGCAACGGCCAGGCGGGCCTTGACTTTCCGGCCGTTGCTCAAGTCCGCCGTTACCCCCGCCCCCTCGCGGGCAAGCGCCGTCACCACCGCCGGCGCCAGGAACCGGATCGCGTTCAGTTCCCCGACGCGGTGGAAAAGCGCCTTCCTGAGGTTGCGGTTTTCGACCATGAAGCCGAAGGGCTGGCCCCCGGCTTCGCGGTGGTCGTAATGGAGGAAAAACGGGGAGCGTCCCTCGGACACGCGGATGTCCTTGATCGGCGCCGCGTGGGCCTCCAGCGGCGGCCAGATTCCGAGACCCGCCAGCACCCTCTGGGTTGCCAGCGCGATCGCCGACGCCCGGCCGTCTAAACCGGCGTCGAGCCCGGCCCGGGGGTCCTGGGTATCGATGACGACAACATCCACCCCGGCCTGGGCGAGGGCGATGGCCAGGGTCGAGCCCACCAGTCCGCCGCCGACGATCAGCACTTCCGCCTCGAGAAAGCCTGGGTCCGCCGGCGACGGTGATTTCGTCCGTGATCGAGTCATGGCCCCTAATGTCCGCGTTTACGGGTCCTTGTCCAGGGCCTATTTCCCGGTCTTATTTCCCGGCCTGGGAACAGGTTGTGCCTGATTTTTAGGCACAAAACACAAATTGCATAAATTTAAAGCATTTCCGCTCTTCTGAAGGGCTAATATTTTACCTCCTTTGTGATACATAACATATTGATTTAAATAAAATAAACATGTCTCAAAAGGAAACGGCACGGTTCTTGAGTTTAACTTGTCGATACGGGATATCCGTTTGCCACGTTGGCTTGCCAACCGGCCGCTTTTGGCCCCGCCCGGACCAGCAAACGGAAGCGGGGGGCGGGGCGCCAAAAAAGAGAGGATCGATGAGATGAAGCTGGTTATGGCTGTCATCAAGCCGTTCAAGTTGGAGGACGTGCGCGAGGCCCTGACGCCTTTGGGGGTCGAAGGAATGACCATCACCGAGGTCAAGGGATTCGGCCGCCAGAAAGGCCAGTCGGAAATTTACCGGGGTGCCGAATACACGGTGAATTTCCTTCCCAAGGTCAAGATCGAGGTCGCCGTCAAGGACGACCTGGTCGACCCGGTGGTCGAGACGATCACGAAATCCGCCGCCACCGGCAAGATCGGCGATGGCAAGATTTTCGTTTATTCGTTGGACAGGGCGGTCCGCATAAGGACCGGCGAAACAGACGCGGAAGCGTTGTAGGAGGGCATGGCTATGCGAATGTTAAAACTGTTAATCGGCACCCTGGGCCTTGTCCTTATCGGGGCGCTTGGCGCGCCGGAGGGCGCTTTCGCCGCCGAAACGCCGAAACTGGATACCGGCGATACCGCCTGGATGCTGACTTCCACGGCCCTGGTCCTGATGATGACCATCCCGGGGGTGGCCATGTTCTACGGCGGCATGGTACGAAAGAAGAACGTGTTGGCGACGGCGATGCAGAGCTTCGCCGTCGCTTGTTTGATGACCGTTCTTTGGATGATCATCGGCTATTCCCTCGCCTTTACCGACGGCGGCGCGGCCAACGCTTTGGTCGGCGGGCTGGACAAGGTCCTGCTGCGCGGCATGGGCGTCGGCGATCTGTCCGGCACCATCCCGGAAACCGTCTTCATGACCTTCCAGATGACGTTCGCCATCATCACCCCGGCCCTGATCACCGGCGCCTTGGCCGACCGCATGAAGTTTTCGTCGTTGCTGGTGTTCTTAGGGCTATGGATGGTCCTCGTTTACGCGCCGATCACCCATTGGGTCTGGGGCGGCGGGTTTTTGGCCGATGCCGGCGTTCTCGACTTCGCCGGCGGCACCGTGGTCCACATCAATTCCGGCGTCGCCGCCCTGGTCGGCGCGATGGTGCTGGGCCGCCGCCGTGGTTACGGCACCGAAAACATGGCGCCCCATAACCTGATCCTGAGCATCATCGGCGCCTCCATGCTGTGGGTCGGCTGGTTCGGTTTCAACGCCGGATCGGCGGTCGCCGCCAACGGCAGCGCCGGCATGGCCATGGCCGTGACCCAGATCGCCACCGCGGCGGCGGCGTTATCGTGGATGGTTATCGAGTGGATTAGCCGCGGCAAGCCCAGCGTCCTCGGCATCGTCTCCGGCGCCGTCGCCGGCCTTGTCGCCATCACGCCGGCGTCCGGTTTCGTCGATCCCTTCGGCGCCTTGATCATCGGCATTGCGGCCGGGCTTGTCTGTTACTGGGGCGCGGTGGTGTTGAAGCCGAAGCTCGGCTACGACGACTCCTTGGATGTTTTCGGCGTTCACGGCCTGGGCGGCATTACCGGCGCCATCCTGACCGGCGTCTTCGCCGTCGAGGCCATCGGCGGCACGCCGGGGCTTTTTGAAGGAAACGGTGGACAAGTCCTGATCCAACTGGAAGGCATCGCCGCCACCATCATCTATTGCGCCATCGTCACCTTCGTCCTGTTGAAGGTAATCGGGGCGGTGATGGGGCTTCGGGTCGACGAGGAAGAAGAGGTCACGGGCCTAGATTACAGCCTTCATGGTGAAACCGTTCAATAACCGGATCGCATAATTCAAGACCAGGGGGAGGGCGGACGACCCTACGCGGTTCGCCCCCCCGCTCCCTGAGTCCTGCCGGAAGGTTTGCCCTTCCGGCTTTTTTTTGGGGCCGCCAATGCTCTAACATCCCCGGACCGGCAACGACCTTTTCCTGGGATTCCTGAATATGCTCAATCCGCGCCTTTCGACCTTGCCCGAATATCCCTTTCAGCGCCTGCGAGAGTTGCTGGATCCCATCGATCCCCCGGCCGCAATCGAACCCTTGGTTTTGTCCATCGGCGAACCCCGGCACCCGCCGCCGCCCATGATCGCCGAGATTTTCGCCGCAAGCGCTGATCTTTGGGGCCGTTATCCGCCGGGGGACGGAACACCGGAATTCCGCGCCGCCACCGCCGCATGGCTGGCGGCGCGCTACGGGCTGGATAACGGCGCCGTCGATCCGGACCGCCATGTTCTGCCCGTCGCCGGTACCCGCGAGGCGCTCTACCTTGTCAGCGCCCTCGCGGTGCCGCGGCAAAAGGGCGGACGCCAGCCGGTGGTGGCGTTGCCCAATCCGTTCTATCACGTCTACGGCGGGGCCGCGGCCGTATCCGGGGCCGAGTCTTTGTACTTGCCGGCGGGTCCTAAGTCCGGGTTCTTGCCGGATATTACCCTTGTCGACGAAAAGACGCTTGAAAGGACTGCGATGTACTATTTCTGCTCGCCCGCCAATCCCCAGGGCGCCGTCGCCGGGCTCGATGTCCTGAAAGCCGCCATCGAGTTGGCCCGGGAATACGATTTCGTCCTCGTCGCTGATGAATGTTACGCCGAAATCTATGACCGGGAACCGCCGCCGGGGGCTCTGGAGGCCTGCAAACAGTTAGGAGACGGCTTCGACAACGTCCTGGTCTTTCATTCCCTTTCAAAACGCTCCAGCGCGCCGGGCCTGCGTTCCGGGTTCGTCGCCGGGGACGAAAAGCTCATCCGGCCCTTCAAGCGGCTTCGCAACTACGTCGGCCCGCAGGTCCCCATGCCGACCATGGCGGCATCGGCAGCGCTCTGGTCCGACGAATCCCATGTCGAGGAAAACCGGCGGCTTTACCGGGCGAAATTCGATATCGCCGAGGAAATCCTGGGCGGCCGGTTCGGGTTTTACCGGCCCGAGGGCGGTTTTTTCCTTTGGCTCGACGTCGGCGACGGCGAAGCGGCGGCCCGAAAGTTGTGGGCCGAGGCCGGAGTCCGGGTGCTGCCGGGCGCTTATATCGGCCGTGACGACGGCTCGGGCGTAAATCCGGGGTCGCCTTTTATCCGCCTGGCCCTGGTGGATGATCCGGAGTCCACAACCAATGCCTTAGAAAAAATCGTTAAGGTGTTGTAAACGTTAATCATGTAGAAGCCGTGCATGGCTCAGACCATGCGATTTTTTGGTGGCCGCGGGGGCCGCGTCTTTAGCAACGCCGCGGGCTTGGGCGGGGTGCTGCCCGTTGGCGCCGCCGATTTTTTCAAACGGCGGCTGGCGGAGGCTATTGGCGCCCTGTTTTTCCTTTCCGCCGCCTGGCTGTTGGTCGCCATTATCAGCTATTCCCCCAGCGATCCTTCGTTCAACAGCGTCGGCAGCGGCGCCGTCGGAAATCTTCTGGGGCCCCAGGGGGCCCTGGCCGCCGACCTGACCCTGCAATTTTTCGGCATCGCGGGCCTGCTGCCGGTCCTCGCCCTTACCGCATGGGGCTGGCGGATGATGACCAAGCGCGGCGTTTCCGTCTGGTGGCTGCGCGGCGTGTTGTTCATTTCCTCCATGGCGCTGTTTGCCGCCGGCCTCAGCGCCCTGCCGGTGCCCGAAAACTGGCCCCTGGTGACCCGGTTGGGCGGGGTAACGGGGACGGTCGTTTTTGACCGCCTGGCCGCATTTGGACATGTGTTCGGTCTCAACCCCCGAATCACCGCAGTCGGCCTTTCGGTGATCGCCTTGGGTATTTTCATTCCCGTCCTTGGTCTGTCATGGCTTGAATGGCGGGCTTCCGGTCAAGCCCTCGGCCGGGGACTGGCGTTAATAGGCCGCGGCGCCAAAAAGGGCCGCCAGGTCTTCGGCATCGTCCCCGCCTGGCAGGTCGGCCGGGAAACCGATGATTATGATCCGATCGAGGGCGCGACGGACGCCATCGAACCGGTCGCCGTCGGCGACCCCGGGCCGGAGACCGCCGCCACGAGGCCGCGCCGCACCGGCCTCGTCGCCGCCAAGAAGCCGCGCCCCAAGGTCGGGCGTCGGGCCCAGGCCGAGCGCCAGGGGAGACTAGACCTCGGCGGCGGCAAGGAATATCAGTCGCCGTCCCTGAACCTGTTGGACAGGGTGCCCATGGGCGGGCGCGGGGATATCATGAACAGGGATTCCCTGCAACAGAATGCCCGGTTCCTTGGCGGCATACTCGGGGATTTCGGCGTCCACGGCGAGATCGTCAAGGTGCGGCCGGGCCCGGTGATCACCCTTTATGAGCTGGAGCCCGCGCCGGGCACCAAGACGTCCCGGGTGATCGGGCTGAGCGACGACATCGCGCGCTCCATGAGCGCCGTTTCCGTGCGTATCGCCGTCGTCCCGGGGCGCAACGTTATCGGCATCGAACTGCCCAACGTGACCCGGGAAATGGTCAACCTGAGCGAGCTTCTGGCCTCCGAGTCCTTCGAGAAGGCGCCCGGCAAGCTACCGCTGGCGCTCGGCAAGGTCATCAGCGGCGCGCCGATAACCGTCGACCTGGCCCGCATGCCGCACCTGTTGATCGCCGGCACCACCGGCTCGGGCAAGTCGGTGGCCATGAATACCATGATCCTGTCCCTGCTCTACCGGCTGTCGCCCGACGAGTGCAAGTTCATCATGATCGACCCGAAGATGCTGGAGCTTTCCGTCTACGAGGGAATCCCGCATCTGCTCACGCCCGTCGTCACCGAGCCGTCGAAGGCGATCGTGGCGTTGAAGTGGACGGTCCGGGAAATGGAGGAACGCTACCGGGCGATGTCGCAACTGGGGGTGCGCAATATCTCCGGCTACAACACCCGATTGGCGGAAGCCCGCAAGAAGGGCAAGACGCTTACCCGGCGGGTGCAGACCGGTTTCGACGACGACGGCAAGCCGGTGATGGAAGACCTGCCGCTCGATATGAACCCGTTGTCGTTTATCGTCGTCGTCGTCGATGAAATGGCGGATCTGATGCTGGTCGCCGGCAAGGACGTCGAGGCCGCTATTCAGCGCCTGGCGCAAATGGCCCGCGCCGCCGGCATCCACCTGATCATGGCCACGCAGCGTCCGTCGGTGGACGTCATTACCGGCACCATCAAGGCCAACTTCCCGACCCGGATCAGCTTCCAGGTCACGTCCAAGATCGACAGCCGCACCATCCTCGGCGAACAGGGTGCCGAGCAGCTCCTGGGCCAGGGGGACATGCTGTACATGGCCGGCGGCGGGCGCATCAACCGCGTCCACGGGCCCTTCGTTTCCGACGAAGAGGTCGAACGGGTGGTCACCTTCATGAAATCACAGGGACAACCCGACTACATCGACGAGGTGACCCGGGAGGAGGCGGTCGAAAGCGGCCTTCCCGGAAGCGGATCCAAGCAAAACGACGACCTTTACGACGAGGCCGTGGCGCTCATCGCCCGCGAGGGCCGGGCGTCGACCAGCTTTATTCAGCGCCACCTTCAGATCGGTTACAACAGGGCGGCGCGCATCATCGAGCAGATGGAATCCGAGGGCGTCGTCAGCCCCGCCAACCGGGTTGGCCGGCGCGAGGTTCTGATCAGCCATCACGGCGCCTAAAAGACCGATCTGTCCTTCAAATTCTTCCTTCTTCCGCGCTTTGCGCCCGGGCCTTCTTCCGCGCTTTACGCTCAGGCCCTTCTTGGGTACAACGGCCCTGTAATGACCAAACTCCCGCCCCGGATACTGGTTTTGCCGGCCGCACGCCGCCGCCGGAGCCTTGTGGTATTCGGGGTGATATTCGGGATTTTTCTTATCGCCTTGTTCCTGGCCCCTTTCCCTTCCCGGGCCCAGGGCCTGGTCAGCCTGAGCCAGGCCGACAGGGCCGATATTTCGCGCATCGAGGCGTACTTGAACCGGATTCGGACCCTGAAAGCCCGGTTTCTTCAGGATTCATCCGACGGTGAATATTCCGGGGGCGACCTGTATTTTTCCAAGCCCGGAAAAATGCGCCTCGAATACGACGACCCGAAACCCGTGGTGATCGTTGCCGATGGCGTCAACCTCGTCTATTTCGACAAGGAACTGGAACAGGTCAGCTATTTCGACCTGGAATCGACCCAGGCCTCCATCCTTCTTCGCAAAACCATCTCTTTTTCCACCGGCGGGATAATCGTCACCCAGTTCGAAAGGGGACCGGGAGTCCTGAGGCTGACGGTGATCAAGGTAGGAGAGCCGCTGGAGGGCAACTTAACCCTTGTTTTCAGCGACAAACCATTGGGTTTGAAGAAGTGGAGGGTCACCGACGCCCAGGGCGTCGTCACCAACGTTTCCCTGCTCGGCCCCCGTTTCGGCATGCCTTTGAGCCCGAAACTCTTTCACATCGAACCCCCCAATGAGGCTGTGAAGATCAAATAATTCCCGCCGGACCTCCTTTTTACCGCGGGGGCTGGAATCGGCGCCGCGGCAACCCTATCTATTATTTAACGAGCCGGCCACACCCAAACCGAGGCCGGCCCCCAGGGATGGTTCCCCGCCGTCCTGTGGCCCCAGGATGGGGCTTAAAGCGCCCGGTATCCCCCCTTGCCGGGCGCTTTTCTTATCTTATTCCGGAATTTCAGGGAACCAACCGGTATCCGCCGGGTCCGGTGATCAGGATTTTGGCCTCGGACGGTTCGGCCTCGATCTTCTGGCGCAAGCGGTAGACGTGCGTTTCCAGGGTATGGGTGGTGACGCCGGCGTTGTAGCCCCAGACCTCATCGAGAAGCGTGTCCCGGCTGACGACCTTGTCCCCGGCCCGGTAAAGGTATTTGAGGATCGCCGTTTCCTTGTCCGTCAGACGCACCTTCTTGTTGTCGTCGTTGCTGTCGACGAGCAGCTTGTTCGCCGGCTGGAAGGTATAGGGGCCGATGGCGAAAACCGCGTCGTCGCTACGTTCGTGCTGGCGGATGTGAGCGCGCAACCGGGCCAGCAGGACCCCCAGACGGAAAGGCTTGGTGATGTAGTCGTTGGCGCCGGCATCGAGGCCAAGAATGGTATCGGCATCCGTATCGGCGCCCGTGAGCATGATAATCGGCGAGGTCACGCCGTTCCTGCGCATCAGGCGGCAAACTTCGCGGCCGTCCATGTCGGGCAGCCCGACATCGAGGATGATAACGTCGAAATAATCCTCTTTCGCCAGTTCCAGGGCCTCGGTGGCGGACTTGGCGCCGATGGTCGAAAACTCCTCATGCAATTGCAACTGCTCGCCCAGCATTTCGAGGAGGGTCGTGTCGTCATCAACAATGAGGATTTTTTTGTCGGCGGTCATGGTTTTCCCATCAACTGTTTTATTTTTCCTGCCTGTATGAGAAAGATACTTCTTATTAGCATAAAATAGTATATGAACACCGGGTATTCACGGGTGGCAAACCTCCCGTGAGCGGAAAAAACACTGATATTACATAGTCATGAGCGAAAATCCTTTCGAGCTTATTTCGATGCCCGCCTCCAGGGAACCGGTTTCCCTGCTGGCCGTCGACCGGGCGGTTTCGGAACTGAGGCGCGGTCGTTTCGTCGTCGTCGGCGGCGGCGGCGGCGCGGTCTTGGTTCAGGCCGCCGAAGCGATCACCCCCGAAGCCTTGCGGGAACTCGGGATTGTCAGCCACCAACAGCCCGTTTTGGTCGTTACCGCCCGCCGGGCCGCGGTTTTGGGGCTGGCCGAAACAATGGGAAAGGTGGTTACCCTGGCCGCCGGCAACCGCCTGTCGGCGGACCTCATTCAATATCTAGCCGATCCGCTTTCCGGCAGCTCCCTGCCCGAAGAGGTCAAGAAGGCCCTGACCGTCACCGTCAAGGAAACGCCGACCTATGACTGCGAAAGCGCCGCCGTGGCTTTGATGAAACTGGCTCGGCTGCTGCCGGCGGCGGTAACGGCGGAAATCGCCGACCCCACGGCGGACGATTTAGCGGCCTGGGCCGCCCGTCACGATTTTCTGTTGGTCGACGCCGGCGACATCTTTCAATACGACGGTACAGCGGCCAGGACCCTTCGCGCCGTCAGTTCCGCTCGTGTGCCCCTGCCCGGCGCGCCAGAGACCAGGATCATCGCGTTCAGGCCCCTGGACGGCGGTTTAGAGCACCTGGCGATCGTTATCGGCGAGCCCGACAAGGACGAGCCGGTCTTGACCCGGTTACATTCGGAATGTTTTACCGGCGACCTGTTGGGGAGTCTCCGGTGCGACTGCGGCGATCAGCTTCAAGGCGCGATCAAGGAAATCACCGCCGCCGGCGCCGGAGTCCTTTTGTACCTGGCGCAGGAAGGCCGCGGCATCGGCCTGGTCAACAAGCTCCGGGCATACGAGCTGCAGGACCGCGGGGTCGACACCATGGACGCCAACGAGCAACTGGGATTCGATGCCGACGAGCGGGTTTACCTGCCCGCCGCCCGGATCCTGCATTTGCTCGGCTTCGACCGGGTGCGGTTGATGACCAACAACCCGGGCAAGGTCTCCGCGCTTGCCAACTGCGGCATCGTCGTCGAGGAACGGGTGCCGCACGCTTTTCCCTCCAACAAGCACAACGAAACCTATCTCCGCACCAAGGCCGCCCGCGGCGGCCACGTGTTCTAGGGTCTTTTTGCGTTTGTATACGCAGCCCTCAATCCAGAAATAGAAGGAAATTCAATGCGTTAAGGTGTGGCGCCAATATCCTGATTCACATCGCGACGACCCGGAAATATGAGACGCACTTCAGATTCAGGTGATTAGGTCATGGTCTTATTACTTTGGAAAACATTTATAGATTCAATGAGTTATGGTGTGGCGCCAATATTCTGATTCACATCGCGATGACCCGGAAATATGAGACGTACTTCAGATTCAGGTGACTAGCCCGCCCGCCCCCCTTCATTCCCCTCTTCCAAGGCCTGGAAACCGTTATAATCGCCGCCATGGAAATCATGGTCTGGCCCCCCGGAAGCTTGTCCTGGAACGGCAACACGATGCGTTGCGCCCTTGGCCGCGGTGGCATCGGCGCCGATAAAAAAGAAGGCGACGGGATGACGCCCATGGGTTGTTTTCCGCTACGCCGGGTCATGTACCGGGCGGACCGGTTTGAGGCCCCGAAAACGGGACTCGAAGTCCGCGCTCTCGGCCCCGACGACGGCTGGTGCGACGATCCTCGAGAGGATTCCTATAATCGCCTGATCTCGCTTCCTTTTTCGGGCAGTCACGAAACCCTTTGGCGCCAGGACCATGTTTACGACGTCATCGTCGAGCTCGGGTACAATGACGATCCGGTCAGGTCCGGCCTCGGCAGCGCCATCTTCCTGCATGTGGCCAAACCCGATTACGGGCCGACGGAAGGGTGCGTCGCCCTCGGACTTGAGGATCTGTTGGCATTGCTGGAGCCATGCGACGAAACGGCAAGGCTCACCGTTACCCTTCGGCCGCCGTCCCTATGAGTCATTATCACCGCTCTTTGGTATTAGGGGGCCTTTCCCCGAAAACGCCGGTGCCGACCCGGACATGGGTTGCGCCGAGGCGGATCGCTGTTTCGAAGTCTCCGCTCATGCCCATGCTCAATTCCTGCAAGCCGTTGCGGGCGGCGATTTCCCCCAATAACGCGAAATGAAGCGAGGGTTCCTGGTCAAGGGGCGGAATGCACATCAGACCCCGGAGCGCCGGACCGAGGATGTCCTGGCATTCGGCGATGAAGGCATCGGCGGCTTCGGGCGGGATGCCGCCTTTTTGGGGTTCCTCGCCGGTGTTGACCTGAATGAAGCATTGAGGCCGGCGGCCGCTTTTGCTTATTTCATCGGCGAGCGCGCGGGCAAGCTTCGGGCGGTCGACGGTTTGAATGACATCGCAGAGGGCAACGGCACGGTGCACCTTATTTCGCTGCAAGGCGCCGACAAGATGCAACTCGGCATCGGCAAATTCGTCTTTCAGGGCCGGCCATTTTTCTTCGGCCTCCTGGACCCTGTTTTCGCCAAACACCCGGTGGCCGGCCGTCAGCGCTTGGCGGGCCGCCGGCGCCGGATGGGCCTTGGAAATCGCCACCAGGGTGATCGAATCCGGGGAGCGTCCGGCGGCCTCGGCGGCCTCGGCCATGCGGGCTCCGATAGCCGAAAGGTTTTTCCGAATATAGGTTTCCTGGGTCATTTAAGCGGCCGCGTGGTTGAAAACAGGCACCGACGCCGTCGAGGCGGCGGTCGATGAGGGTAACAGACACGATGGGCAGGCTCAATTTGCCTCCAGACGGTCTTCCCGACACCATATTGATGACCGACGAGAAGCGATTGGCGGACCCGATTCCGGTCATCGGCGGCCTGCCCGCCAACAGCGCCGTCATCCTCCGCCATTACGGGGCGCCGGACCGGGAGGAATTGGCGGTCCGGATGATGGCGGCGGCGCGAAAGCACGGCGTCAGGGTCCTTATCGCCGCCGACGCCCGTCTTGCCGTCAAGGTCGGGGCCGACGGCCTGCACCTGCCGGAGGCCCTGGCCGCCCGGGGGCCGGGGGTATGGCGGACCTGGCGCCGGCCGGATTGGCTGGTGACGGCGGCGGCCCACTCACCGGGGGCCCTGTTCCGGGCCGGCCGGGCGGGGGCTGACGCGGTCTTACTGGCGCCGGTGTTTCCGACCGCTTCGCATCCGGAAACACGGCCGCTCGGGACTTTGCGGTTTTCCGCCTGGTGCCGGCAAAGCCCGGTCCCGGTCTATGCCCTGGGCGGCGTAAGCCCCGCAAACCGGCGCCGTTTGAAGGATTCGGGCACCCGGGGCTTCGCCGGAATCAGCGGATTTCTCGATATCGCTTAGCCGCGGATTTCTCTAATTATATGAACCGGGTATGGATGCGGGCGCGAATATATTATAATAAACGACACCCGAAAGAGAGGCATCGACCTAAAAGGACGCCGGTTTGAAGATGAAACGAATTGCCGAAACCCTTTCCCGACTGAGTCTGGCCGGTTCTTTGTCTATCGGCGGCCTGTTGCTGTCGGCCTGCGCTTCCGATGAAATCACCAAGGAGGATTTCGAGGGCTCCGCCGGTGGCCACGAGGAGCTGGAAACCGAGGAAATCGATTATTCCAAAAGAAAAACCATTTTGGGGGAGGGCGGTCTTAATTTATTCGGCGACAGCGAATCAAAAAACACCGGAGGGGCGCTTGGGGTCAACAGCTACCTTTGGCGGGCGTCGTTGGATACCATTTCGTTCATGCCCGTCAATTCCGCGGATCCATTCGGCGGCGTGATTATCACCGATTGGCACTCCCCGACGGAGGCCCCGAGCGAACGTTTCAAGCTCAATGTCTATATCCTCGGCCGCGCGCTTAGGGCCGACGGCGTCCGGGTTGCCGTTTTTCGCCAAGTCCAGGACCGACGCGGGGCCTGGAAGGATGCCGGGGTCCCTGAAGAAACCGGAACCAAGATCGAAGACGCCATTTTGTTCCGGGCACGGCAATTGCGGAATCAGACCTTACAAAAATAACTTAACATCCATTTCCCAGGTCATAATATGAGGCAAAACGGACCCGGACGGCCGCTCCGGAGAATATGGGGGGCAGGGGTCCGGTTGATTCTTAATACCAAAGACAATCAGGGCGCTTTCAACCAGCCGGGCCAGCCAATCTAAATGTCCAGGTACAATTTCAAGCAAGCGGAAGCGAAATGGCAGTCGGTCTGGGAAGATCGGGGATGCTTCGCCGTCAGTGAAGACAGCGACAAACCGAAATACTACGTACTTGAGATGTTTCCCTATCCCTCGGGGCGCATTCATATGGGGCACGTGCGCAATTACACCTTGGGCGATGTGGTCGCCCGCTACAAGCGCGCCCAGGGTTTCAATGTGCTGCACCCCATGGGCTGGGACGCTTTTGGGCTGCCGGCTGAAAACGCGGCCAGGGAAAACAAGACCCATCCCGCCCCGTGGACGGAACAGAACATCGCCACCATGCGCGGGCAATTCAAATCCATGGGTCTTTCCTATGACTGGTCGCGCGAAATCGCCACCTGCGAGGCCGAGTATTACCGCCACGAACAGAAGATGTTTCTGGATTTCCTTAAACAGGGACTGGTTTACCGCAAGGAATCCTGGGTTAACTGGGATCCGGTGGAAAACACCGTGCTCGCCAATGAGCAGGTCATCGACGGCAAGGGTTGGCGGTCCGGCGCCGATGTTGAAAATCGTCTTTTATCCCAATGGTTTATGAAAATAACGGCGTTCTCCGAAGAGCTCCTCCAAGACCTCGAAACGCTGGGCCGTTGGCCCGACCGGGTGCGCCTGATGCAGGAAAAATGGATCGGCCGCTCCGAAGGCGCCTATATGTTTTTCGATTACGACGGACGGAACGGAGGCGAGGGTGGTCGTTTGGAAGTCTTCACCACCCGTCCCGACACCATTTTCGGCGCTTCGTTTTGCGCCCTCGCCGCAAACCATCCGCTTTCCCAGGACCTGTCGGAGGATGACGCCGATCTTCGGGCGTTCATCGCCGGATGCTCCAGCGCCGGAACCGGCGAGGCGGCCATCGAAACGGCGGAAAAGATCGGTTACGACACCGGCGTCCGGGTCCGTCATCCCTTCGATGACGAAAAGACGCTTCCCCTGTTCGTGGCCAATTTCGTTCTCATGGAATACGGAACCGGTGCCATTTTCGGCTGCCCGGCCCACGATCAGCGTGATCTGGAGTTCGCCCGTAAATACGGCCTTGATGTCATTCCCGTCGTCGCGCCCCAGGAAACCATTGCCGAAAGTTTCGTCATCGGGGACGAAGCCTTCATGGACGACGGGGTGTTAATCAATTCGGCGTTTCTCGATGGGCTTAGCGTCGAGGAAGCGAAATCGGCCATCATCGAGAGGCTCGAAGCCGCCGACGCCGGCCGTCCGGGGGTCAATTACCGGCTTCGCGACTGGGGCATCTCGCGGCAACGTTATTGGGGTTGCCCGATTCCGGTTATCCATTGCGTCGATTGCGGCATTGTCCCGGTGCCCGAGGAAGACCTGCCGGTCGTTCTGCCCGAAGACGCGGATCTGGAAACGCCGGGCAACCCGCTGGACAACCATCCGACCTGGAAAGACGCCGGCTGTCCGGCCTGTGGCAAGCCGGCCCGCAGGGAAACCGATACCTTCGATACTTTTTTTGAATCATCCTGGTATTTCGCCCGGTTCTGCTCCCCCCACGCCGATACCGCGTTTACCCGCGAGGCCGCCGATTACTGGTTGCCCGTCGATCAATATATCGGCGGCATCGAACACGCGGTTCTGCATCTTCTCTATTCCCGGTTTTTTACCCGGGCCCTGAAACAGTGCGGGTACTTAGGCATAAAGGAACCTTTCGAGGGGCTTTTGACGCAGGGAATGATCTGCCACGAAACCTATCGGGACGAAAGCGGCAATTGGCTTTATCCCGACGAGATCGAAAAAACCGGCGACAAATCCGCCCACGCTGTTGACGGCGGCGGCGCCGTTATGGTCGGGCGATCGGAAAAAATGAGCAAATCGCGCAAAAACGTCGTCGATCCGGAATCCGTCATCGATGCCTATGGTGCCGATACGGCGCGCCTTTTCATGCTGTCGGACAGCCCGCCCGACCGCGACCTGGATTGGACGGAGGCCGGCATCGAGGGCGCCTGGCGGTACGTGAACCGGTTATGGCGCATGGTTAATCAGGTCCCGGCTCCCCCCGGGACTCCCTTGGCGCCTTTGGCGGCGTCAAGACCGGACACCCTTGGAGAACGTTCCAAGGCGGTTCTCAAGGTCATCCACGGAACGATTGTGGCGGTTTCCGGCGATCTTGATAAATTTCACTTCAACAGGGCAGTGGCGCGAATCCGCGAACTGACGAATGAACTCGAGGATTTAAGCCCCGAAGAAGAGGGCGCCGATTGGGTGATGCGTCAAGGCCTGGAGACCGCCGTTTGTTTAATCGGGCCCATGATGCCCCACCTAGCGGAAGATTTATGGCATAGTCTTGGCCACCAAACGCTGCTGGCCGATACGCCGTGGCCCGAGGCCGAAGCGGGCCAGCTTGTCGAGGAAAACGTAACCGTCGCCGTTCAGGTGAACGGAAAATTACGGGGAACACTGGATTTGCCCAAGGACAGCGACGATAAAACGGCTGAAACGGCGGCCCTAGCCTTGGATAATGTATCGGCGGCGATTGCCGGGAAACCGATTCGCAAGGTTATTATAGTGCCCAATCGAATCATCAATGTGGTCGTTTAGAACAATTTTCCTTTTGGCCGCCCTGGGCTTCCTGGGGGGGTGTGGTTTCCAGCCCCTTTACGGCAAGCATTTGGGCGCCTATACGCCGGAAGAGTTTGCCGCAATTAAGGTTAAACCTATTCATGACCGGATCGGCCAGCAGCTTCATAATCATCTGTTGTCCCTGCTCAATCCCGGCGGCAGGCCGAAAAAACCACGTTATGTTTTGACGGCAAAGGTGTCGGAGAGCATTGGTTCGCTGGGTGTGCGAAAAAGCGCCTTTGCCACCCGGGCCAATCTTACCCTCGGGGTCCAATTCGAGCTTTCGCATATTTCCGGCGGAGAGACTATTCTAACTGGCAATGAAGCAATCATTGTCAGTTACAACATTCTCGATTCCGACTTTGCCACCCTAATGGCCGAAAAGGACGCCCGGGCGCGGGCCGTTCGTGAATTGGCTCAGGCCATTCGCGTCCATTTGGGGGCCTATTTCACCCGTCCGCCCACCAAAGAAGAACTCCAACTAAAAAAACAACTCGAACTAAAGGAAAAATTCCGGCGGTGAAGATTTCTCCCTCCCGAATTAACCAATTTCTTCACCAACCCGACCCCAAGGTCGCCGCCGTTCTTTTGTTCGGCCCCGATCAGGGCCTGGTACGTGAACGGGCCGAAGAACTGGTATTGACCGTCGTTGACGATCTCGCGGATTCCTTTCGGGTTGCGGTATTTGCCGGCGCCGACATCAAGGCCGACCCGCCACGCCTTGCCGACGAGGCGGCGCAGCTTTCCATGACCGGGGGCCGTCGTGTCATTTGGGTTCATGAAGCCACCGACGGTATTTCCCGAACCTTCGAATCGTTTTTAGAGAACGGCGGCCATGACAATCTAGTCATCGTCGAGGCCGGGACCCTTGGTGCCCGGTCGTCCTTGCGAAAACTTTTCGAAAAATCCAGCAACGGGGCATCCATCGGGTGTTACGAAGACGACGGCAAGGGCCTTGAAGCTGTTATTCGCGAAACCTTGGGGCGTCATGGGCTCGCCGCCACCGCCGAGGCCCGGGACTATCTTGTCGAAAATCTTGGTAGCGACCGGAGGGTGACCCGGAGCGAATTGGAAAAACTCGCCCTTTACGCCCTTTCCGGAACGGCGAATGGGGACAACGGCGGCAACGGCCGGAATCATCCCGTCGGCCTCGAGGACGTCACCGCGTGCATCGGCGACAGCGCCGCCATGTCCCTTGATTCCGTCGCCTATGCCACGGCCAGCGGCGACTCCCGGGGTCTGGACCGGGCTTTTGAAAGGGCGCTAATGGAAGGCGCCAGCCCGATCGGAATTCTTCGCGCCGTAAGCCGGCATTTGCAACGGATTCAATTGGCCCTCGGGCTGGTTGACGGCGGCGCTACTTTCGAAAAGGCCATGGCCGGACTCAAACCCCAGGTCATTTTCAAGTTCAAATCGGTTTTCAAAACGCAGATGAAACGCTGGCAAAAAAACCGTCTTGCCGACGCCCTGGAGTTGATTACCGAGGCTGAAATCGACTGCAAAACCACGGGGTTTCCCGCCGAGGCCGGTTGTCATCGTGCGCTGATCCGGATCGCCCAGGCCGCCCGGGCCCGTTAAACCCCCGGGTCCGTTAAACCCAAGACGTTCCTTTTTTGAATTATTTGCAACGGCCTGGTGCGGTTTCCGGTTGAATTGTTCGGCCCTCGTGGTTCGTCCCTCGACTCGCGCGTCTCATCCCGGGCCGGCCCGGGGCCGTGTCGAAGGAGAGGCGCGCGGCTCGGGACGAGGGCCCGCAATGAGGGCCTCACTCCGGGCTTGTCGAAGAGCGAAGCCCGAAAAAATCAGCCGGAGACTGTATGGGCTTTAACCGCCGACCTTTTTCTTTCCCCGTCCCTTGGCGCTTAAGCCAACCGTCAGCTTGGGTTTTGGCCTGGTCTTCGGTTTTCCGGGGGGCTTTTTTTGCGACCTTTGTTCGGCGGTCTTGTCCGTGGCTTTCTCCGGGTCCGTGGCGGCCATGTGGTCCTGGCCGAGGCGAAGGAGGATGTCGTCGAGCTGCTCCAACGAATCGTAATGGACCGTCAGCGTTCCGCCGCCGCCCTTGAATTTTATCCCCACCTTGAGGCCGAGAAGATTGGCCAGGTCGCGCTCCAGGGCCAGGGTATCGACGTCCTTATGGGCCGGCTTGGGGGGCGCGTCCTTTTTGCGTCGTTCCTTTTTGACCAGCCTTTCCGTCTGCCGGACGTTGAGGCCTTTTTTCACCACCCGGCGGGCGGCTTCCAAGGGGTTCGGCGCGTTCAGCAGCGCCCGCGCGTGGCCGGCCGAAAGGTCTTCCGTATCCAGCATCTTCTTGACCGGATCGGGAAGGCCCAACAGGCGGATCATGTTGGCGACGTGGCTTCGGCTCTTGCCGACGGTTTTGGCCAGCGCTTCCTGGGTGTGGGAAAATTCATCCATCAGCCGCTGATAGCCGTCGGCCTCCTCCAGCGGCGAAAGATCCTGGCGCTGGAGGTTTTCGACCAATCCAATTTCCAGCGTTTCCTGGTCGTTGAGGTCCCTGATGATTACTGGAACCTCGTGGACCTTGGCCATCTGGGCGGCCCGCCAACGCCTCTCACCGGCGATGATTTCGAAGGCGTCCTTCTGTTCCGGATGGCGGCGGACCAAAAGCGGCTGGATGATCCCGTTTTCCCTGACCGACTGCGCCAGTTCCTCGATCCGCTCTTCGTCGATCGAATGACGGGGCTGATAGCGGCCGGGGTAGAGGCGCTCAACGGGCACCAGCCGGGAACCCTTGAGTTGCCCGGATTCGCTTTTGGCTTCGGGTTCTTCGCCGAGAAGGGCGTTGAGGCCGCGGCCTAGGTTTTGACGCTTGTTTTCCGCCATCAGGCTAAGATTCGCCGCTCCCTGTGGATGACCTCGCTGGCCAGGCTGAGATAGGCCTGCGAACCGGCACAGTTCAAATCATACACTATCACCGGGCGCCCGTGGGAGGGGGCTTCGGACACCCGCACGTTGCGGGGGATGATGGTCTTGTAGACCTTGTCGCCGAAGAAGCCGCGGACGTCGTTGGCGACCATTTGCGACAGATTATTGCGCCTGTCATGCATGGTCAGGACGATGCCCTGAATATCGAGTCCGTGATTAAAGGCGGCCTTGATCCTTTCGATGGTATTCACCAATTGACTAATCCCTTCGAGGGCGAAGAATTCGCACTGCAGAGGCACCAGCACCGCCTGCGCCGCGACCAGGGCATTGACCGTCAACAGGCCGAGCGCCGGCGGGCAGTCGATCAGGATGTAATCATAATCGCCCGCTCCGTCCTCCAGGGTCGACTTGAGGCAGTATTCCCGGCGCTCCAAGCCGACCAGTTCGACTTCCGCCCCTGACAGGTCAATGCCCGAGGGAACAATATCGAGGCCGGGAATTCCGGTTTCGCGGATCGCTTCCATCACCTCGGCCTCGCGGATCAGGACGTGGTAGGAATTGCATTCCCGGTCGTCACGCGGGATGCCGAGGCCGGTGCTGGCGTTTCCCTGGGGATCGAGGTCGATAATCAGGACCTTTTGCCGGATCGCGGCGAGCGCGGTTGCCAGATTGATGGTCGTCGTCGTTTTTCCGACCCCGCCTTTCTGATTGGCGATAGCGAGGGTCCGGGTCGGGCGTTTTCGCGGCGGCAATCCTTCAGGAGTCATTTCGTTGCGCAATTTTTTCCAGTTTCACAACCATCCCCGAGGTATCGGACAAACTCGGGATCAGTGATTCTTTAATAATCCAATTTTTTTTCGCTTCCGTCAATTCCTCTCGCCATTTTTTTCCTTTAAGGAATAAACATTGCCCGCCTTTTTTTAGCATTGGATTCGCGTATAACAAAAGTTTAACCATTGACGCGACGCCGCGAGCCGTGACGACATCGGCTTTCAACTCGGGTAAGTTTTCCACCCGGCAATGATGAATTATCGCCCCGGCTTGGGTCATCCTGTTGACCTCCCCGAGAAAGGCGCATTTTCGCTCGCTGCTTTCGATGAGATGTATTTCGGCCTTGCCGTGGTCCTCGGTGATCGCCAGCACCATTCCGGGAAAGCCGGCGCCGCTGCCGATATCGGCCACGACCCCGCCCGCCGCCGGAAGCAACGGTCCCAGTTGCGCCGAATCGAGAATATGCCGCCGCCAGACGTCCTTGAGGCTGCGGCCACCGACCAGGTTGATCTTCGGCTGCCATTTCCTCAACAGCGCCACATAGGCCTCCAGGCGCTCAAGGACGCCATCGGAGACCCCCATAAGCTCCTGGAAGCCCCGGGGCGTCAGGAGGGGCGTCAGGGGGGACGTCAGGGGTTGGTTCGGGCTGTTCATCGCCCTCGGCCGGCGGCGGAAGTGGTTAGGAATCCGGTCTGTTTCACGTGAAACATTTCCGCCGGGTCAGGCCGCCGGGCGGTCGTCTCGGCGCCTCACGTGCCCCAGCAGCACCGTCAGCGCCGCCGGGGTAACGCCGGAGATCCGCGCCGCCGCGCCCAGAGTCGCGGGCCGGGCCTCGGCCAGCTTGGTCCGCGCTTCCGTCGACAGGCCGCCGATGGCGTCGAAGTCCAGGTCGTCGGGAAGCCGGAGCTGCTCGTCGCGGCGGAAGGCGCGGATGTCCGCTTCCTGGCGCTCGATATATCCGGCATAACCGGATTCGATCTTCAATTGTCCGGCGATAGCCGGCGGAATGCGGCCCAGTTCCGGCCAGATGGCGGCAAGGCGGTCGATCTCGATGCCCGGGTAGGCCAGAAGGGCCCTGGCGCTTCTCTTGATCCCATCGAGGTTGATGTCGATGCCTTTCGCCTTGAGCCGGCTGGGCGAGGCGGCGAGATGATCGAGAACGGCACCGGCGTCTTGCAGGGCCAGCATTTTTTCGCCGAACCGGCGCGCCCGCTCCTCGCCGACGCAGCCGATTTCGATGCCCTTCGCCGTCAGCCGCTGGTCCGCATTGTCGGCCCGGAGCTTGAGCCGGTATTCGGCCCGGGACGTGAACATGCGGTAGGGTTCGGACGTTCCCAAAGTCACCAGGTCGTCGATCATGACGCCGATATAGGCGTCGGCCCGGTCGAGGATCAGCGGTTCCTTAGCAGCCGCGGCCAGGGCGGCGTTGATGCCCGCCATAAGGCCCTGGGCGGCGGCTTCCTCGTAGCCGGTGGTGCCGTTGATCTGTCCGGCCAGATAAAGCCCGCCGGCGCGGTGGGTCTCAAGGCTGGGCTTCAGTTCGCGGGGGTCGACAAAATCATATTCGATGGCATAGCCGGGACGCAGCATTTCGGCGCCCTCGAGCCCGGGAATGGTCTTCAGGAGCCGCAACTGCACATCCTTCGGCAACGACGTGGAAATGCCGTTGGGATAGACGGTGTGGTCGTCCAGCCCCTCTGGTTCGAGGAAAATCTGGTGCCGCTGGCGGCCGCTGAACCGGACCACCTTGTCCTCGATGGACGGGCAATAGCGCGGCCCGGTGCCGGCGATCCGCCCCGAATACATCGCCGACAGGTGAAGGTTTTCCTCGATCAGAGCGTGGCTGGCCGGGGTCGTGCCGGTGATGTGGCAGCAAATCTGCGGCGTTTCGATGCGGTCGGTCAAATAGGAAAACGGCACCGGCGGGTCGTCTCCCGGCTGTTCGGGCAAAGACCCCCAGTCGATGGTGCGGCCGTCGAGCCGGGGCGGGGTGCCGGTCTTCAGCCGGCCTAAGGAAAATCCCAGCCGTTTGAAGGTATAGGCCAATCCCCCCGCCGGCTTGTCGCCGATGCGGCCGGCCGGAATCTGGTCGGCGCCGATATGGATCAAGCCGCGCAGGAAAGTCCCGGTGGTGACGACGACGGACCGGGCACGGATTTCCTCGCCGCCGGCGGTCTTGACCCCGGCGATGGCGCCGCCGCCGCCGAGGATCAGGTCCTCGACGGCATCGGCCAGGATGTCGAGGCCCGGCTGGTCGTTCAGCCGGTCTTGGATCGCTTGTTTGTAAAGCTTGCGGTCGGCCTGGGCGCGCGGACCCTGGACCGCCGGTCCCTTGGTGCGGTTGAGGATACGGAACTGAATCCCGGCCTTGTCGATGGCCCGGCCCATGATGCCGTCCAGGGCGTCGACCTCGCGCACCAACTGTCCCTTGGCCAGGCCGCCGATGGCCGGGTTGCAGGACATTTCGCCGATGGTCTCGAGGCGGTGGGTCAATAGCAGGGTGCGGGCGCCGAGCCGCGCCGCCGCGGCGGCCGCTTCGCTGCCGGCGTGGCCGCCGCCGATAACGATGACGTCGTATGTTTTTGCCAGGGGGGGCATGGGGCAGGGCATGGGCCGGAATTTAGGGTCGGCGCCGAACCAAGTCAATTCCTCCGCAGGCCTGGTCCTCCGCAGGTCCGGTTGGCGTTGTTTCACGTGAAACGCTCTCTTAACCATTTCTTAACCATTCGATTCCGTTTTGTTCTTTCCCCCGCGGCCAGGGCCAGGGCAGGGGCCGGAACCGGGGCGCACGGAAGGGCCGTCACTTGCCGATGCAGAAATCGCGGAAAATGGCGTCCAGCACGTCCTCGACATCGACTCGGCCGGTGATCCGGCCGAGCGCCCGGGCCGCCAGGCGCAGGTCCTCGGCCGCCAACTCCGGTGTCTTGCCGCTCCCCTTATCGTTATCGGCGGCGGCCAGGAACCGTTCCAGGGCGGCCCGGCATTCCTCCAGCGCCTCGCGGTGCCGGGCCCGGGTCAGGGCCGGGCCGATGACGGAGGAGGGCGCGGTCTCCATGAGCCCGGCCACCCGTTCCGCCGCCGCCGCCAGGAACGTTTCGATACCGTCGCCGGTGAGGGCGGAGATGGCCAGCGCCGGCCGGCCGCCGACCTCGAGCGGCGGCGCCGGGGGGCCAAGGTCGCTTTTGTTGATCACCGCCAGGGTATCGGCGTCGACCAGCCCGGCGGTATGGGCGTCCGTTTCCGGCCATGTCTGGCCGTCGAAAACGGCGAGCCGGAGGTCGGCCTCCCGGGCCTTCCCCTTGGCCCGGCGGATGCCCTCGGCTTCGACGTCGTCACCCCCGTCGCCCCCATCACCCACGTCCCGGAGCCCCGCGGTGTCGGCGACGATCACCGGATAGCCGCCCAGGTCCAGATGCACTTCGATCACGTCCCGGGTGGTGCCGGCGGTCTCGGCCACGATGGCGGCGTCCCGCCGGGCCAGCAGGTTCAGCAGGCTCGACTTGCCGGCGTTGGGCGGCCCGATGATGGTGATCAGAAGGCCCGAGCGAAGCCTTTCGCCGCGGCGGTTGTCCTTAAGGTGGGCGGCGATTTCACCCACCAGCTTGCCGACCTCTTCAGCCGCCGCCGCCTCGACGCCGCCGGGGCCGCCGGGCAGGTCCTCGTCGGAAAAATCGATGCCGGCCTCGATGTGGGCGAGGGCGCCGAGCAGCCTTTCGCGCCAGGATTCGTAAAACCGGCCGAGGTCTCCCCGGAGCTGTTTCAGGGCCTGTCGGCGTTGGGCCGAGGTTTCGGCCTCCACCAGGTCGGCCAGCCCTTCGGCGGCGGTCAAGTCCATCTTGCCGTTCTCGAAGGCGCGGCGGGTGAACTCGCCCGGTTCCGCCGTCCTCAGCCCCGGCATGGCGCCCAGGGCCTCGAGCGCCCCCATGATGACGGCGGGGCCGCCGTGGACGTGAAGCTCCGCCACGTCCTCGCCGGTGAAGCTGTCGGGGGCCGGAAACCAGAGCGCCAGACCGTCGTCGATGGCGACCAGGGTCTCCGGGTCGCTCAGCTTCACCGCCGTCGCCCGGCGCGGCTCGGGGGAGGCGCCCGCCTTGCCGCCGGTGATCGCGGCCAACGCCGGCCCGGCCCCGGGCCCGGAAATGCGGATGATCGCGATTCCGGCCCGGCCGGCGCCGCTGGCCAGGGCGAAAATGGTTTCGGCCGTCATCAATAATTCCCCGCCGGGTTCAAGGACCATCCTACGCCTGGGACCTATTCGCCGGCATCCATCATCAAGCGGCGGACCCGACCGCCGTTCCGTATATGCGTTTCCAGGACTTCGTCCACGTCCTCCTTGGTCGCGCACCGGTACCAGACGCCCTCGGGATAGACGACCACCGACGGCCCCAGTTCACAACGGTCGAGGCAGGCTGAAGAATTGATCCGCACCCGTTTCAGCCCCATCTCCTTGGCCTTGGCCTTCATGTATTCGCGCAGCTCAAGGGCGCCCTTGTCGGCGCAGCACCCCCGGGGATGGCCTTCCTGGCGCTGGTTGACGCAGCAAAAGACGTGACAGCGGAAAAAGGCGGCCGGGTCGTCGGCGTGTCGGTTCACGATGGTGGTTCCTTCCGTTATATTTTGGTTGCATCCCGAGGGTGGCGGTCCAAATTAAGCGAGTAACGCCGCCTAATCAACGGACCCACCATGACCCGCAACCTGCTCGCCGAAGAAACCAGCCCCTACCTGCTTCAGCACAAGGACAACCCCGTTCATTGGCGTCCATGGGGGGCCGAAAGCCTGGCCGCCGCCAAGCGGGAGAACAAGCCGATCCTGTTGTCCATCGGTTACGCGGCGTGTCATTGGTGTCATGTCATGGCGCACGAAAGTTTCGAGGATGACGCCATCGCCGGGCTGATGAACGAATTGTTCGTCAGCATCAAGGTCGACCGGGAGGAACGCCCCGATATCGACGCCATCTATCAGTCGGCGCTGCAGATGATGGGCGATCACGGCGGCTGGCCGTTGACCATGTTCCTGACCCCGGACGGGGAGCCCTTTTGGGGCGGGACGTATTTTCCGGCCACGGCGCGCTACGGCCGCCCGGCCTTTCCCGATTTGTTGAAGGGTATCGCCGATACTTTCCACACCCGGAACGGCAAGGTCCTTGAAAACGCCAGGGCGCTGAAGGACGGCCTGTCCAGGCTTTCGAAGCCCGAGGGAACCGATGCCCCGAGCGTGGAAAAGCTGGACCAGGCGGCGGCGATGATCCTCGGGATCGTCGACACCCACAAGGGCGGCACCCAGGGGGCGCCGAAGTTTCCCCAGCCGTCGTTGTTCCAATTCCTGTGGCACGCCCACAGGCGCACCGGCGCCGGCCCTTTCCGCGAGGCGGTGACGACGACCCTGGATCATCTCTGCCAGGGCGGCATCTACGATCATCTGGGCGGCGGCTTCGCGCGTTATTCCACCGACGAGGTGTGGCTGGCGCCGCATTTCGAGAAGATGCTTTACGACAACGCGCTATTGGTCGAACTCCTGAGCGACGTCTGGCCGCAAACCAAAAGCCCCCTTTACGCCGTCCGCGTCCGCGAGACCATCGATTGGGCGCTCCGGGAAATGCGCTCCGCCGATCAGGGCCCCTTCGGCTTCACCAGCGCGCTCGATGCCGACAGCGAGGGCCGGGAAGGGAAGTTCTATATCTGGACCGAAGAAGAGGTCGACGGTGTCCTCGGACCGGATGGCGGTGTCTTCAAGGAAATCTACGGCGTCGCCCCCGGCGGCAACTGGGAAGGCCATGCCATCCTCAACCGGTCGAAGGACCTAAGGCTCGGCAACGACGATCAGGAACGGCGGCTTCTCGGGGCCCGGGAAAAGCTGTTGACGGTCCGGGCCGGGCGAGTCCGTCCGCAAAGAGACGACAAGGTATTGGCCGACTGGAACGGCCTGATGATCGCCGCCCTGGCCAAGGCCGGCGCCGTTTTCGGCCAGGCGGCCTGGGTCGAAACCGCCGCGGACGTGTTCCTGTTCATCGCCGACACGATGACCGAAAACGGCCGGCTGAAACATTCCTGGTGCGCCGGCCGCCTGCGCCATCCGGCAACCGTTGACGATTACGCCGCCATGGCCCGGGCGGCGCTGGTCCTTTTCGGGGTGACGGGAAAGGGTGAATACCTGGCGCGGGCGCAAGGCTGGGTCGGCGTCGCCAACGCGTACTACTGGGACGACGACGGCAAGGGGTATTTCCTCGGCGCCGACGATACCGAAGACGTCATCGCCCGCACCAAGGCCGCCCATGACAACGCGGTGCCGTCCGGCAACGGCGTCATGGCCGAGGTGCTGGCGCGGCTGTTTCACATCACCGGTGAGGACGAACACCGGCAGCGGGCGGAGCGGCTTTTCCAGGCCATCGCCGGAAAGGAAGCCGAGCAGATCAGCCGCCAGCCGGCGCTGATGAACGCGTTCGAGTTGTTGCGGACCGGTGTTCAGATCGTCATCGCCGGCACCGAATCTGATACCGAAGCCAAAGACCTCCGCCGCGCCGTCTTCGACGCCGGCCTGGTCAACCGGGTCGTTACCCATCTGCCTCCGGGCGCCGGCCTGCCCGGCGGCCATCCGGCCCGGGGCAAGGGTCCGGTCGACGGCAAGCCGGCGGTCTATGTGTGCGCCGGCCCGGCCTGCGGCCTTCCGATCGTCGACGCCGAGCTCTTGCGGGAGGAGCTGGCGCGGCTATAGTTTCCCGCCATGCCCCACCTTTCGCTCAACAGCCCCCTGGGTCCGCTGACGGTTTTCGAGGACCGGGGCGCCGTCGTTGCCGTCGAATGGGGGCGCGCCGGCACGCCCGATCCGTCGTCTCCGTCGCCGCTCCTGGAAGAGGCGCGCCGGCAACTCGACGCTTACTTCGATGGCCGGCTGAAGGCGTTCGACTTGCCCCTGCACCCGGCGGGGTCCGCCTTCCGGCGCGCCGTTTGGGGTCAGATGCTCCGCATCCCCTATGGCCGCACCCGGACCTATGGCGACATCGCCGACGCGCTTATGAGCGCGCCCAGGGCCGTCGGCGGCGCCTGCGCCGCGAACCCCATCCCCATCATCGTGCCTTGCCACCGGGTCGTCAGCGCCGACGGCCGCATGATCGGCTATTCCGGCGGCCAGGGGATCGAGACCAAGATTCAGCTCCTAAAGCTTGAGGGCTACCTGGTCGCCTGAGCGCGCGGCCTTGCCGTTTCCCCCGGTCCGGACCAAAATGGCGGCCAACGGCAAACCAACACCAGAGGGAGGAATTATGACCAAAGCCGTTCGCATTCACGAAACCGGCGGGCCGGAGGTCTTGCGTTACGAGGACGTGGACGTCGGCGACACCGGGCCGGGCGAGGTGCGTCTCAAGCACACCGCCATCGGCCTCAACTACATCGACGTCTACCAGCGCTCGGGGATGTACCCCATCGGCGACCTGCCGAAGACGCTGGGCATGGAGGCCGCCGGCGTCATCGAGGAGATCGGCGCTGATGTCGAGGGCTTCGCCGTCGGCGACCGCGTGGCTTACGCCATGGGGCTCGGCGGTTACGCCGAGGAGCGCGTCTGGGGCACTGAGCGCCTGGTCAAGCTGCCCGACGGCATTGACGATCAGACGGCGGCGGCGATGATGCTTCAGGGCATGACCGCGTACTATTTGCTCAACCGGACCTACCGGGTGAAGCCCGGCGACACCATCTTGTTCTACGCCGCCGCCGGCGGCGTCGGCCTGATCGCCTGCCAATGGGCCCGGCATTTGGGGGCGACGGTGATCGGCTGCGTCGGTTCCGAGGAAAAGGCCGAGCTGGCGAAGGCCAACGGCTGCGACCATCCGATCCTTTACCGCGCCGAGAACGTGCCCGAGCGGGTCAAGGAAATCACCGGCGGCGAAGGGGTGCCGGTGGTCTATGACTCCATCGGCAAGGACACCTTCGAGGATTCGCTGGACTGTCTTCGGCCGTTCGGTCTGATGGTTTCGTTCGGCAGCGCGTCGGGTCCGGTGGACCCGTTCAATATCGCTTCGCTGGGGCCCAAGGGATCGCTGCACGTCACCCGCCAGACGCTGGCCACCCACACGGCGACAAGGGAGCTTTTGGACGAATGCGCCGGCGCGGTTTTCGACGTGGTGCAGGGCGGACACGTCAAGATTAACGTCAACCAGACCTACCCGCTGGCCGAAACGGCCCAGGCCCACACCGACCTGGAGGCGCGCAAGACCACCGGTTCGACGGTGCTGCTGCCGTAATATTCTTGCTTGGATTTTTCCTGGAAACGCCGGGCGGGTTTTCTTGCGGGACCGCCAGTCAGGTGTTCATGGAATCGAAGAAGTCTTGGTTGGTCTTCGACACCTTGAGCTTGTCGAGCAGGAAGTCCATGGCGTCCGTCACCCCCATGGGCATGAGGATGCGCCGGAGCACCCACATCTTCGCCAGGGTGCCTTTGTCGACCAGAAGCTCTTCCTTGCGGGTGCCTGACTTGGTGATGTCGATGGAGGGCCAGGTCCGCTTGTCCGAAAGCTTGCGGTCGAGGATGATTTCCGAGTTCCCGGTGCCCTTGAATTCTTCGAAGATGACCTCGTCCATGCGCGAGCCGGTATCGATCAGCGCCGTCGAGATGATGGTCAACGAGCCGCCTTCCTCGATGTTGCGCGCGGCGCCGAAGAATCGCTTCGGGCGCTGCAGGGCGTTGGCGTCGACGCCGCCGGTCAACACCTTGCCCGATGACGGCACCACGGTGTTATAGGCGCGGGCCAGGCGGGTGATGGAATCCAGCAGGATCACGACGTCGCGTTTGTGTTCGACCAGGCGTTTGGCCTTTTCGATCACCATTTCGGCGATCTGCACGTGGCGCGCCGCCGGTTCGTCGAAGGTCGAGCTGATGACCTCGCCCTTGACGGAGCGGTCCATGTCGGTGACCTCTTCCGGCCGTTCGTCGATCAACAGAACGATCAGGTAGACTTCCGGGTGGTTGAGAGTGATGGAATGGGCGATGTTCTGCAGCATCACCGTCTTGCCGGTGCGGGGCGGGGAGACGATCAAGGCACGCTGCCCCTTGCCGATGGGGCAGATCAGGTCGATGACCCGGGTGGTGGGGTCGTTTTCCTCCAGGCCTTTCTGTTCCATCTTCAGGTGTTCTTCGGGATACAGCGGCGTCAGGTTGTCGAAATTGATGCGGTGGCGGACTGCGCCGGGGTCCGAGAAATTGATCTGCTTGACCTTGAGAAGCGCGAAATACCGCTCTCCGCTCTTCGGCGCCCGGACCTGGCCTTCGACCGTATCTCCGGTCCTTAGCCCGAAGCGGCGGACCTGGCTCGGTGATACGTAGATATCGTCCGGCCCCGGCAGGTAATTGGCCTCGGGACTGCGCAGGAATCCGAAACCGTCCTGAAGGACCTCAAGCACGCCGGTGCCGAAAATGGCGACGCTGTTTTCCGCCAGTTGTTTGAGGATCGCAAACATCATGTCCTGTTTGCGAAGCGAACTGGCGTTTTCGATCTTCAGCTCCTCGGCGTACGCCAGAAGGTTCGCGGGGGATTTGGTTTTGAGTTCTTGAAGGTTCATTTTCGGTCCATGGACCTATCGGGTCGAATATCTGATTTCGGCAACCGGATGACGGGGGGGCTTTGGGCGGTCTCTGTCAGGGCGGGCCGAAATCCGGAAAAACGGGCAAGAAACCCGAAAGAAGGGATTGTTGTTTGAACAAGAAAATTGGTAATGCGTGTCGGATTCGACAGAGTTCGGAAAGCATTAAACAAACAACCATGATCTGTCAAATGAAGATTTCCAGGCCATGCAACCATGGCCGGCCGTCAAAATGGCCGGACGACGACAAAGATGACGATCCCGATCATCAGCACCGTCGGGACCTCGTTGGCGATGCGATAGAACTTCTGCGGTCTGCTGTTCCGGTCCTCGGCGAAATCGCGCCGCCAGCGGCCCATGGCCATATGCGCCACGAGGAGCCCGGCCACCAGCAACAGCTTCAAATGAAGCCATCCAGTGCTCCAGGCAACCCCGCCAAGACCCAGCAGCAGCAGGATGCCGGAAAAGAACGACGCCAGCATCGCCGGATTCATGATAAACCTAAACAGTCGGCGTTCCATGATCTTCAGGGTTTCCGACAGTTCGGACCCCGGTTCGGCGTCGACGTGGTAGACGAACAGCCTGGGCAGGTACAAAAGCCCCGCCATCCAGGCGATGACGCTGATGATATGGAGTGCCTTGATCCATAAATAGGCGGTGTCCGAAAGCTCAATCATTCGGTTGTCTCATTATCAGGGGCCCGTTATCGGGCATTTCCCATACCCGGCAGGACACAGCCGGATCCCGTCCGATGGACACAGGGGTTTTTCGCTTCCCAAGGTTGTTTCGACCATCTCGGCCAGGCCGCCGATGAAGTCTTCCTGGACGCCGACAGCCGGCACCCGGACATAATGAGGAACTTTCCGCTCATGGGCCAGGCTCCGGTATTGGATGTCAAGCTCGACCAAGGTTTCCGAATGCTCGGAAACGAAAGCCACGGGCACCACGACCACCGGCACCCGGTCGCCGGCGGCGCGTAAAATTTCCTCGTCCATGGAGGGACCGATCCATTGCAGCGGCCCGACACGGCTTTGGTAGCACACGGCCCAGTCGAGGCCGGGGCTGTCTAGAATTTCGACGATGGCCCGAACCGTCTGTTCGATCTGCCATTGGTAGGGATCGCCCCCGGCGACGATCTTTTTCGGCAGGCCGTGAGCGGAAAAGAGAATTCTTGGCCTGCCGTGGTTTTTCGCTTCCGCGATCGCCGGCCCGATCAGCGCCGCCTGACCCCGGATAAGTCCCGGATCCGCCGGATAGCAGCAGATGACGCGAGCCGGGTCGTTCAAGCCCTGGGCCGCGGCATGGGAACGCCATTCCTTCAATGACGACGCCGTGGTGGTGGTCGAGTACTGGGGGTAAAGCGGCAACAGGACAATTTCGTCCGGGTCGAAGGCCCTGACGGCTTGGACTGTTTCTCCGCTCATCGGGTGCCAGTAACGCATGGCAATAAAGACCCGGACCTCCCCGGCCCGGCCTTCGAGCCGGTGGGCCAGGGCGGCGGCCTGGGCCTGGGTTTCCTCCAACAGGGGCGACTTGCTGCCCAGGTTTTTATAAATCTCCCGCGCCTTCGGAGCGCGGCGGCGGGACATGAATTTAGCCAGAATCCACCGCAGTGGACCCGGCGCCTCAATAATGGCGGCATCGTTGAACAGGTTGAAAAGAAACGGCTCTATCGCCTCCGGGCTATCGGGGCCGCCGAGGTTGAACATGACGACCGCCAATCGTTTCATCAACCGACTTCCTTGGCCGTCGCCGGCCAGCCCAAGACGAGCTCGGCCACCCGGGCCACATGTTCCGGCGGCGTCGCCGGTAATACGCCGTGACCGAGGTTGAAGATGAACGGACCTTTTGATAGGGCTTTGAGAATTCCAATCGTTTCCCGGTCCAGGGCTTCGCCGCCTTCGATCAGGATTTGATTATCCAGGTTGCCCTGGACGGTGCATTTCGGCTGTAGCGTCTCGGCGATCCATTCAAGGGACGTATCCTGATCCAGGCTGATGCCGTCGATTCCGGTGTCGATGACGTATCGTTCCGCCAACGGCCCGGCGTGGCGGGGAAATCCGATTACCGGAACCCCGGGGCAGCTTTCCCTCAGCCGATCGACAATCCGCCGCGTTGGTTCGATGGACCAGCGGCGGAATTGCTCCTCATTCAAAATCCCAGCCCAGCTATCGAATAATTGGATGATCTCGGCGCCGCTTTCGACCTGTCGGGTCAAATACACCGTTGTTGTGTCCACCAACAGGTTCACTAATTTCTGGAATTCATCGGACGCATCATCGGCCCATTTCCGTATCCGGCCGCAATCTGTTCCACCTCTGCCCTCGACCATGTAAACGGCGACCGTCCAAGGGGCGCCGGCGAAACCGATCAGGGCGGTTTCCTTGGGGATTTCCTTGGTCAATCTTCCGACAGTTTCGAAAACAGGGGCCAGATGGTCTTCGATTCGGTCCGCTGAAAGACTATCAATATCGGCGACGGAACGGATGGGTTTAAACACCGGGCCTTCGCCCTCGCGGAATTCAACTTTTTGGCCCAGGGCATCCGGCAAAACCAGAATATCGGAAAACAGGATCGCTGCATCCATGTTGTAACGGCGGAGCGGCTGTAAGGTCGCCTCGACCGTTAAATCAGGGCTGTAACAAAAATCGAGAAAATTTTTCGACTGTTTTCTCACTTCCCGGTATTCGGGCAGATACCGGCCTGCCTGGCGCATAAACCAGAATGGCGGCCTTTCCAAGACTTCGCCCTTCAGGGCTCGTAACATGAGTTTCTGATCTGAAGCCATAATCTGATTTAATGAGACGTTCAAAAAGTTTTACTTCTTAATACAAGATATATTTATTTAAAAAGAAAGGTAGAGGTAGTTGTTGTGTGGTTAATCCAGGGGATTATCGATAACTCGAAGTTTTATCAAGAATAAGGAAAAATTTACGGCCCGACCCGTTCGATGCTGTGTAATTTGTGTAATTATTGTTGAAAAGAAGTTTTTTTTAAGGAAAAGCGTGGCCTGTATCGAAAATGTTTAAAACGTGATTTAGCGGGATAGAATTGAAAAGAAGCCTTGGGAAACGATATTTTCCAACTGGGTTGATAATGTTTTGCACCCATGAATCCCCTGGTGTATGGACACGTGACAAATACGGATAAATCGATTCCTTACCAATATAACCGTTCTTATCCCCAAACGGCCCACAGAAGACAAATGAACAAAACTTCCTTGAAATCCTTTCATCTTCATCTGGTTTCAGACTCGACGGGAGAAACCGTCGGTATAGTCGCCCGGGCGAGCTTGGTGCAATTTGAATCAGTCGAGGCGAATGAGCACCTCTGGTCCATGGTCAGAACGGAAAACCAAGTACAAGAGGTAATTGACGCCATCGGCAAAAATCCAGGATTTGTTCTTTACACCATTGTTAACGAGAACCTGCGCAACCTCCTCGAAGACGGCTGCCGAAAGCTTCAGGTTCCCTGTATTGCGGTGCTCGATCCAGTGGTCGCCAAACTGGGCGCTCATCTGGATGCTGAAATCCATGCCCAGCCGGGCCGGCAACATGTCATGGACGCGGAATATTTCAGCCGCATCGAAGCCATGCACTTCGTCCTCAGTCACGATGACGGTCAATCAACCCGGGATTTGGAACAAGCCGATGTGGTATTGCTGGGCGTGTCGAGAACGTCGAAGACCCCGACCAGCATTTATCTGGCCAATCGTGGCATCAAGACCGCCAATATTCCGATCGTGCCGGGCTCTGAACTTCCCGAAGAACTGTTTACGGCCAACGGCCCCCTGATTATCGGGTTAACGAAAGATCCGAAACGGCTGGTCGAAATTCGCCGCCAGCGCCTGCGCATACTCGACCAGGATGAGGAAACGGATTACGTCAATTTGGATATTGTGTCCAAGGAAATTAACGACGCGCGGCGCTTGTTCACCAAGCACGATTGGCCGGTGATCAACGTCAGCCGCAAATCCATCGAGGAAACCGCGGCAACCATTATTCAATTGTACAACCGCCGTCGGGAGCAGAACTCCTGAACCCGGCCAGGGGAGTTGTTCTGGCGTCAGCCAGCAAGATACGGAGCCAAATCCTGGAAAATGCCGGCGTTTCTCATTCTTGTGATCCCGCCGAGATCGACGAAAGAGAGCTGAAGGACCGGATGGCGAAACAGGGCGCCGGTGTGGAAACTGTGGCGGCATCCCTGGCCATGGCCAAGGCCGACGAAGTCCGGAAACGCCACGCGCAAGCCCTGGTCATCGGCGCCGATCAGATTCTCGAATGCCAAGGCAGGTGGTTCGACAAACCGCAAGGCCGGGACGGCGCCGCGGAAACCCTAAGGACCCTTCGCGGCCGCACTCATCGACTGATCAGCGCCGTGGCGGTTCATCAGGGGGAAGAATGCGTCTGGCGGCATCTTGAAACGGCCAGCTTGACCATGCGTGAATTCAGCGACACGTTTCTGGAACGCTACATCGACGATGCCAGCCCTGGAGTTTTGGAAAGCGTCGGCGCCTACCGGCTGGAACAGGTGGGGGTACAGCTTTTTACCCGCATCGAAGGCGATTATTTCACGGTTTTGGGGTTGCCGCTGCTGCCGCTGCTTGGGTTTTTGCGGCACGCGGGTGCACTCGGGGAATGATACCAAGGAGCGGTGATATGGGGCGACGGCGGGACACCCCGTCTTTAAAATGAAGGCGGCGGCGTTCCCCGGGCGGGGCTGGAAAAAACCATGACGGAAAGCGGAAAAACCATACAAGCCGGCGTCATGGGGTGGCCTGTCAGCCATTCCCTGTCACCCCGGCTGCACGGATTTTGGTTGAAGGAGCGGGGTATCGACGGCACCTATATTGCCCTCGCCGTCGCCCCCGAAGACCTGGAGGATTCTCTCCGCTCACTACCCGAACGGGGCTTCGCCGGGGTCAACCTCACCCTGCCTCACAAAGAAACCGCCGCCGACATCGTCGATTCCCTGGATTCGGCGGCAACGCGCATCGGCGCGGTGAACACCGTCGTCGTCGGCGCGGACGGGAGCCTCGCCGGCAGCAACACGGATGGCTACGGTTTCATGGAAAACCTGAAGTCCGGCGCCCCCGAATGGACAGCGGACAATAGTACCGCCGTGGTTCTCGGCGCCGGCGGCGCCGCGCGGGCGATCGTGGCGGCGCTGTTGGATGCCGGCGTAAAGGAGCTGCGGCTGGTCAACCGCACTCAATCGCGCGCCGCATCCCTGAAGGACAATATCGGCGGCGCCATCACCGTTGTTTCCTGGGCCGACCGGACGGCGGCGCTCGAAGGCGCGGGCCTTTTGGTCAATACCACGACCTTGGGGATGACCGGCGAGGAATCTCTGGAGATCCACCTTTCCCTCCTGCCTGCGGAGGCAATAGTCACCGATATCGTCTACATCCCGCTGACAACGCCGCTGCTGAAAAATGCGGCCGAGCGCGGCAACCCCACCGTCGATGGTCTGGGCATGCTGTTGTACCAGGCCCGACCCGGGTTCCATCAATGGTTCGGGGCCGAGCCCGCCGTCACCGAGGCGCTCAGGGCGCATGTCCTGGAGGGCTTGGAGAGATGATGATTCTCGGGCTGACGGGGTCCATCGGCATGGGCAAGTCCAACGCCGCCAAAAATTTCCGGCGCCTGGGCGTTCCTGTCCACGATGCCGACAAGGCCGTCCATGAGCTGCTGGCCGAAGATGGCGACTCGGCAGACCGGATCAAGGACCTGTTTCCGGACGCGGTCAAGAAAGGCGCCCTCGACCGGGAACTGATCGCCAAAAGGGTTTTCGGCGACGCCGACGCCCTGGCCCGGATCGAGAAAATCCTCCACCCGATGGTTCGGCGGCGGGAACGGGCGTTCCTGGGCCGCGCCGCCCGCCAGGGAAGGCCCCTGGTCGTCCTCGACGTTCCGTTGTTGTTTGAAACCGGCGGCGAGGTCCGATGTGATGCCGTGGTCACTGTATCGGCGCCGAAATTCATTCAGGAACGGCGGGTTCTTAAAAGACAGGGCATGACCCGGGAAAGGCTCGTTTCGATCCTGGCGCGCCAGATGCCCGACGCCGAAAAGCGCCGCCGGGCCGACTTCGTCGTTTTAACCGGCCTGGGGCGCGACTTCAGCTTGCGTCAGATTCTCAATATTGTCAGAATCACCTCTCATTGTCGTGGAACGAACTGGCCGCCTCGGCCGGAGGGGAAGGGGAAAATCATTGCGTGAAGTGGTCCTCGATACGGAAACCACGGGCCTCGACCCGCGCTCCGGTCATCGAATCGTGGAAATCGGCTGTGTCGAGCTCATCAACCACATGGCCACCGGCAAACACTTTCATAAGTACCTCAACCCCGAACGGGACGTTCCCGAACAGGCCACCGCCATCCACGGACTGACCGAGGAATTTTTATCCACGCAACCTGTGTTCGCCGACATCGCCGAAGAGCTCGAAGCCTTCATCGGCGATTCGGCGCTGGTCATCCACAATGCGGAATTCGATCTCGGCTTTATCAATACCGAGCGGGAAAAAATCGGCCAACCGCCCGTCGCTTCCAACCGGGCCATCGATACGGTATCCCTGGCCCGGCGCAAGTTCCCCGGCGCCCAGGCCAACCTGGACGCCCTGTGCCGGCGCTTCAGGATCGACAATTCGGACCGCACGCTGCACGGCGCCCTCAAGGACGCCCGGCTTCTGGCCGAGGTCTATCTGGAACTGATCGGCGGCCGGCAGCAGGATCTGGGATTATCGGCCGAAGAACGAAAGATCGTCGAATCGGCCGAAAAAAACCGGCGTCCGCCCCGCCCCCACGCGCCCACCGACACCGAGCAACGGGCGCACGCGCAATTTATGGAAAAGCTGGAATCGCCAATTTGGAAAAGTGAGGACTAAGGCCCCTTCTCATGGGCCTTTCGTCTTAGTTGGGCGGGGCCGCCGCCGCTTCGCCGCCGCCGGTCTGAGCCTTTTCCAGTTCCTGAAGCTTGGCTTGGAACATGGCGGCGAAATCCACCGGTCCCAGCATCAAGGACGGAAATCCACCGTCGCGGGAAACATCAGCCAGGATATTACGGGCAAACGGAAACAACAGCCGTGGACATTCGATCAACAGGACCGGCTGCAGGTGCTCGTCCGGAACGTTAAGGGTAAACACCCCGGCGTATTCAAGCTCGAAGATAAACGCGGTCTGCTCCTTGATCTTGCATGAAGCCTGAAACTCGAGGATGACCTCGAAAATATTGTCTTGAAGAGGATTAACATTGACGTTGATGTTGACGTTGATATCGGGCTGCGATTCCTGCATGAGGCTGAAAATGCCGGGCCCTGCCGGGGCCTCGAAAGACAGGTCCTTGATAAACTGAACGTTGATGATAATGGGCTGCGCCGCCTCCGCGCCGCCGGCCTCGGCCGGACCGGAAGCCGGCAGGTCCTGGGCGCCGGAACCGGCGTCGGCTGCCGGCTTTTCTTTCTTGGCGGCGGGTTTCTTGTCTTTTTCGGATTTCTTGGCCATATCCTCTCTCTCCCATCCAAAAGTGGCCCTGTGGCTATCATGGATCGGGGCCGGGAACAACCGTTTCAGGCCCCTCTAGTCCTCCGGAAGCCTCCGCGGCGGTGAGGGCCTTTCGGAACCGTCCGTGTCCGGGGTGATGTCCTTGAAATCGCCGTTTATTACTTTACCGGGGTCCGGGCCGGGGTCCGGGCCGGCGGAAAACCCGGCGCCGTAAACCTCGATAGGACCCCGGGCGGCCAAAAAACGCCCCAACCCCCGGCGCAGTACCGCGCGAAAGGGCGGCACGAACATCAACAGCCCTACCACGTCGGTAAAGAATCCCGGGGTCAACAAAAGGGCGCCAGCGAAGATCAGGCACAGGCCGTCAAAGACCTCGTCCATGGGAAAGCGGTTGTCATTGAGGCTGGCCTGGGCTTTCCTGAGCGTGGCCAGGCCCTGCTGTTGCAGCAGCGCCGCGCCGACCAGGGCCGTCAGAACGACGACCCCGATTGTCTTCCAAAAGCCGATGGCGCCGCCGATTTCGATAAACAAGGCGATTTCAAGAATCGGCACCCCGACAAAAGCGGCGAAAAGAAATCCACCCATACTTGTTCTTTCCTCGTTTCCGGCCTATCTACCCAGAAGAACGAAAACGCAATACGATTCGCGGGACGGGTTTGTAGACCTGGACAGCGTAAGCCGTTAACGTGTTCAAGGGTGTGTTTAACCCAGGGATGCCCGGGGGTCCACCCGGCAGATGCCCTGTGGTGAAAGAGTTGTGACCGATATGAGCGAAGGCTTTCAGTTCATCGACATTATTTTCTTCGCTATGATCGCGGCCTTTCTGGTGTTGCGGCTTCGGGGTGTTCTCGGCCGCCGCGACGGTCACCAAGGAAAGACCCACAACCCCTTTAAAAACCGGCCCAGCGAACAACAGGACAACAACATCATCGCCATGCCCGACCGGACCGACCCCTATGCCGATGAAAGCCCCCTGAAGGAAAGCGCCCTGGATGCCGGCGAAAGCGACGACCCGATGGTTCGGGGCCTGATGGAGATTCAACGGGCCAACCCGGACTTCGATTCGGAAGATTTTATTTCCGGCTCGAAAATCGCTTTCGAACTTATTCTGGGCGCTTATGCATCGGGCGATACCGGAACGTTGAAGCCTCTGTTGAGTCCCGAAGTTTTGGCCAATTTCTCGCGGGCGATCCGGGACCGTGAACAGGCCGGCGAAACCCTTGAGGACACGCTGGTCGGGATCAAGTCGGCGGATATCGTCGAAGCCTACCTCGAAGGCCGGATGGTCAACATCACCATCAAATTCTTCAGCGACCAGATCAACGCCACCCGCGACGAAAACGGCGACGTGGTTGACGGCAACCCTAATGCGGTTATCGAGGTAACCGATTTTTGGACCTTCGCCCGGGACACCAAGTCCCGCAATCCGAACTGGACTCTGATCGCTACAAGCAGCCTTGATTAGACGGCCAGCCTTGATTAGACGGAAAGCCTCGACACGGATTTTGTTACCACTGGCGGCGGCGCTTGTTTCCGTTGTTGCGTCGTGCGGCGGCAGGCTGATCCCCGAAAAGGAAATACCGGAACCGGAAGATACCTATCTCCGCCTCGACGCCACCACCTTCGACAAGATCCCCGGATGGAAAGGCGACAACCTCGGCCAGGCCCTGGCGGCATTCCTGCGCTCGTGTGAAATGATCATAACCCTGCCGCCGGACCGAGGACTTGGCGGCAAGCCGGTTATGGGGCGTGTTTCGGACTGGATCAAGATTTGCGCTTCCGCCGCCTTGATCCGCCCCGGCAACGAAACCGAAGCCCGGTATTTTTTCGAATCCCGGTTTACGCCCTATTTAGCCAGGAACAACACCAAGTCCCGGGGTCTGTTCACCGGATATTACGAGCCGGAACTCCGCGGCGCCTGGAAGCCGGACACCACTTACCGCTATCCCATTTATGCCCGGCCCAAGGATCTCGTGTCCATCGATCTCGGGGACTTCGGGGATGAATTCAAGGGCCGGCAACTGGCCGGGCAGTTGAAGGGCAACAAATTCAAGCCCTATCCCACCCGCGCCGACATCGAAAGCGGTGTCCTGAAGGGCCAACAGCTTGAATTGCTGTGGGTCGACAGCGCCATTGACGCCTTTTTTCTGCATGTTCAGGGCTCCGGCCGGGTGATGTTCGAGAACGGATCCATGATCCGCGTCGGATACGCGGGCCGCAACGGCCGCCTCTATACCCCCATCGGCCGGGAACTGGTGGCCAAGGGCATCCTTGCCCAGAAAAAGGTTTCCCTGCAATCGATCTGCCAATGGCTGGCCGCCAACCCCATGGCCGGCAGGCAACTGATGGAGAAGAACAAGTCCTATATTTTCTTCCGCCTGATAGAAGGCGACGGGCCCATCGGCACCCAGGGCGTCGCGCTGACGGCGGGCCGAAGCCTGGCCGTGGACCGGAAATACATTCCCCTCGGCGTGCCGGTGTGGCTGAACACGTCGCAACCGGGAAAATCGAAAAAACCCCTTCGCCGCCTGGTCCTGGCCCAGGATACGGGCAGCGCCATCCAGGGGCCGGTGCGCGGCGATTTGTTCTTCGGTTTCGGCGACGACGCCGGCCTCGGCGCCGGGCGGATGCGCGAAAACGGGACCTATTATCTGCTGCTGCCACGCAACGACGCCCCTTAGACCGATCACCTTAAAAGCCCCCCGTAAAGCCCCCCCATAAACTCCCAGGTGCGCGTCTTGCCTTTGTTTCTGGAAACGCCCATTCTCCGGCCATGCCCGGAAGTTCCGCCACCGAACCGATGACCGTCGGCCTTTTCGTCACTTGCCTGGTGGATTTGGCGCGGCCCACGGTTGGCTTTGCCGCGGTCAAACTGCTTCGAGACGCCGGCTGCAAGGTCTCCGTGCCCAAGGCCCAAGCCTGCTGTGGGCAGCCGGCTTACAATTCCGGCGACAACCCGGACGCCCGGGCGATCGCCGAAAAGGTGATCGAGGCTTTCGAGGACTTCGATTACGTGGTCGCGCCGTCGGGGTCGTGCGCCGGCATGATCAGGCACCACTACCCTTCGCTTTTCGCCGCCGACCCCGAAATGGCGCCGCGGGCCACGGCCCTGGCCGGCAAGACTTTCGAGCTGGTGTCGTTTCTCGCCGATGTCCTGAAGGTCGAAAACCTTGAGGCGGCCTACGACGGCATCGCCACCTACCACGATTCATGCTCGTCCCTGCGCGAGATGGGGGTCAAGGAACAGCCCCGCTTGCTGCTCGCCAACGTCAAGGGAATGACCCTGACGGAAGCCCCGGAAAGCGAAACCTGCTGCGGCTTCGGCGGCCTGTTCTGCGTCAAGTACCCGGATATTTCCGGGCGCATGGTCGACGCCAAGGTCGACGACATCATGGCCACCGGCGCCGATACCCTGTTGGCCGGCGATCTGGGCTGCCTGATGAATATCGCCGGGCGCCTGCATCGCCGGGGATCGAACATCCGGGTCCGCCACATTGCCGAGGTCCTGGCCGGGATGACCGAAGGGCCGCCCCTGGGCGAGCCGGCCGAAAAGGAAACCGAATAAATGGAATCGACCACCACTGCCTTTCGGGAAAACGCGGCCAAGGCCCTCGGCGACGCCAAGCTGCGCGACGCCCTGTCGAAGCTGGCCGACGGGTTTCCGGCCAGGCGCCGGGAGGCGATGGCGCGGCTGCCCGAGTTCGAGGCTCTCCGCGACGCGGCCCGCGACATCAAGGACCACGTCCTCGCCAACCTGGACTTTTACCTCGAAGCCTTCGAAGCCCGCGTTGTCGAGGCCGGCGGCACCGTGCACTGGTGCCGGAACGCGGCCGAGGCGCGAACGGCGATCCTTAGAATCTGCAAGTTGGCCGGAGCCAAGACCGTCACCAAAAGCAAATCCATGATCGGCGAGGAAATCGCCATCAACGAACACCTCGAAGAGCACGGCATCGAGCCGGTGGAGACGGACCTCGGCGAATACATCATCCAGCTTCGCCATGAACCGCCGAGCCACATCATCGCCCCGGCCATCCACCTTTCCAAGGAACAGATCGCCGACACGTTTCGGGAAAAACACCACCACTTGTCGCCCGGGCGCGGCCTCGATGAACCGCGCGCGCTTCTGGATGAGGCCCGCAACGAGCTGCGGCTGAAATTCGTCGGCGCCGACGTCGGGTTGACGGGCGCCAACATGCTGATCGCCGAAACCGGCTCGATAGCGCTGGTCACCAACGAAGGCAACGCCGATCTGACGCACTCCCTGCCCCGGGTGCACATCGCCCTCGCCAGCCTGGAAAAGGTCGTGCCGACCCTGGAGGACGCGACCACCATCCTGCGCGTCCTGGCCCGCTCGGCGACGGGACAGGAAATGTCCGTCTACACCACCTTCTGCACCGGGCCCAAGCGCGAGGGCGACCTCGACGGGCCCGAGGCGTTCCACGTCGTGCTGCTGGACAACGGCCGCACCGAAATGCTGGGCGGCGATTTCCATGAAATGCTGCGCTGCATCCGCTGCGCGGCGTGCCTCAACCACTGTCCGGTATATAAAGCCATCGGCGGCCACGCCTACGGCTGGGTCTATTCCGGGCCCATGGGCGCGGTGCTGATCCCGGGCCTCATAGGTCTGGAAGAGGCGGGCCACCTGCCCAATGCCTCGACCCTGTGCGGTAAATGCGAGGACGTCTGCCCGATGCGCATCCCGCTGCCGAGAATGCTGCGGACCTGGCGCCGGCGGCAGTTCGAGCGGCGGCAGACCTCTTCCGTCTCCCGCGCCGCCCTCAAGGTTTGGTCCCACCTGGCCCGCCGGCCCTGGCTTTACCGGCTCGGGGCCGACATGGCCGTGGCCGCCCTCGCCGCCCTGGGCCGCGCCCGGGGGCGGTTCCGGCGGCTGCCCCTGGCCGGCGCCTGGACGAAGCTCCGCGACCTGCCGGCGCCCGAGGAAGGCGGCACCTTCATTTCCCGCTATCACCGGGACGAACACGGAGACGGAGCATGAGCGACGCCAGAAGCGATATCCTGGGTGCCGTCAAGGCCGCCCCGCAACGGGCCGGAGGGCCGGAAAAGGCCGATACGAAAGTGGTTGTTTCGGCTTCGCAACGGCTTGGCGATCACCGGGCCAATCTGATCCCGGCGCGCGGGCGTCTGGGCGCCAAGGCCCGGGTCGATCTGTTCATCCGCGAGGCCGAACAGGCCAGCGCCACCGTCGCCCGCGTTTCCGGCCTTTCCGGCTTGCCCCGGGAAGTGGCCCGGTATCTGGCCAAGAACAACCTGCCGATGACCCTGAAGGTGGCGCCGGAGATTTCCGAGCCGGTCATTCCCTGGGCCCGGGAGACCCGACTGAACGCCGAGGAAGGCCGGGCCGACGGATCGGAATCGGCCAGCGTCAGCCGGGCCTTCGCCGGGATCGCCGAAACCGGCACCCTGGTCATGCTGTCGGGCCCCGAAAACCCGACGACGCTGAACTTCCTGCCGCCGACCCACGTGGTGGTGGTTGCGGCCTCGGAAATCGCCGGCGACTACGAGGAAACCTGGAACCGCCTGAGGGAAAAAGGCGAAGAAGGGCGCTTCATGCCCCGCGCCGTCAACTGGATCACCGGCCCGTCCCGCACCGCCGACATCGAGCAAACCCTGCTGATGGGCGCCCACGGCCCGCAACGCCTTCATATCGTGATCGTCGATGAGGAAACCTCCGTCCCGTAAGCCCGCCCGCGCCGGGCCCGGCGGCGGCCGCCGCCGCGCCGTGGGCCGGGACGAGCGCGCGCTCTGGCGTCGGGCGATGGATGGCGTCGAACCCTTGCCCAGCGGCGATGACGCTCCAGCGCCCGAAACCGGGCCGGAAATCCATGCTCCTGGCGCGGTTGGAAAAAAACCAAAACTCCCGGCCCGGCCGCCAAGGCCGATGCCACCGCGCCCTGTGGCTTCCCCCGCGCCTGCCAAGGAACCTGAGCTTCGCCACGGCGAGGCCCCGGGCCTGGAAAAACGCGCAAAAACCCGAATGAGGCGCGGACAGATGGACATCGAGGCCACCCTCGACCTGCACGGCCTGACCCAGGCCGAGGCGCATCGGGCCTTGGGCGCCTTCCTGCGCGGGTCGCGGAGCGCCGGCAAGCGGACGGTACTGGTGATCACCGGCAAGGGCGGGGTGAAAGGTTCCGAACGCGGCGTTTTGCGCGATGCCGTGCCCCGGTGGTTGAACGAAGGGCCGAACCGGCGGATGATCAGGGGGTTCTCCTTTGCCGCGCCCAAGGACGGCGGCCAGGGGGCGCTATACGTTTTGCTGAAGAGGCTCAGATGACGCCGTTTGGAAACAAGGTCCGGGAATACCGCGCCGCAAAGGGCATTTCGCTGAAGAAGATGGCCGAGGACCTGGGCGTGACGTCGGCTTACTTCTCGGCCCTGGAACACGGGCACCGGGGCCGTCCCGGGTCCGGCCTGATCCAGCAGATCTCCGGTTATTTCGGACTCGGCTGGGACGAGACGGAGGAACTGAAGCGCCTGGCCGAATTGTCCCACCCCCGGGTCACCGTCGATACCGCGGGCCTGACTCCGGCGGCGACGGAGTTGGCCAATCTGTTGGCCGAATCCATTCACGACCTGGACGAAGACACCATCGAATGGGTGATGCACGAAATCCGCGGCCGCCTCGGGGCCAGGGACAGGGAAGGGCCGACGCATTGAGGCGATTGTCAAGACTGGCGGTTTCGCGGCCGGGGTGTTAAGAATCCGCCGCGACGCGGGAAAAACAACGATTTTGTTTTAAAAGGTCCGGAAAAGCCAAAACAAAACAATTTGTTTGAATAATTTAAAACAATATGTTTTAAATTGGCCATGACAAACAGAATTCAAGCCCTAAGGAAACAAAAAGGCCTGAGCCAGCAGGAACTGGCCCAACGCATCGGCACCAGCGGCCAGCAGGTGGGGAACCTGGAGGCCGGGCGGCGCAAGCTGACCCAGGACTGGATGGAGCGCCTCGCCGCCGGCCTTGAATGCGGCCCGGCGGACCTTTTGGGCTCCCCCGCCATGCAAAGCGCCCCCAAGCCAAATACCCCCTTGGCGCCAGGAGATTTGACCATGCGCACCGCGACCATCGAACGCAATACCAAGGAGACCCGGATCCGCGTCACCGTCAATCTCGACGGCGGCGGCGAGTATTCCATCAGCACCGGCATCGGTTTCCTCGATCACATGCTGGAACAGTTGTCACGGCACAGCCTCATCGACCTTGAGCTCAAAGCCAAGGGCGACCTGCACATCGATTTTCACCACACCACCGAGGACACCGCCATCGCCATCGGCGAAGCGGTATCCCGGGCGCTCGGCGACCGCGCCGGGATAACGCGCTACGGCGACGCCCGCATTCCCATGGACGAAACCCTGACCCGGGTCACCCTCGACGCTTCCAACCGGCCCTATCTGATCTGGCGGGTCGAATTCACGCGCCCGAAGCTGGGCGAGATGGATACCGAACTGTTTAAGGAGTGGTTCCAGGCCTTCGCCCAGGCGGCGGGGATCACGCTGCACGTCGAGAACATCTACGGCGAAAACAACCACCACATCGTCGAGTCCTGTTATAAGGGCCTGGCCCGGGCGCTGCGCCAGGCGATCGAGATCGACCCCCGCAAGAGCGACGCGGTGCCGTCGACGAAGGGCGTGCTGGGCGGCTCTCTTTAATCCGGTTAATCGAGACTGCGAATCATGCGACTCTATTCGGTTCACCTTCGCCGCCACGGCCTCGACCCCGACCGCGACATCGTGCTGGTCAAGGAGGGTTTTTCGTGGCCGGCGTTTCTGTTTTCCTTCCTGTGGGCGCTTAGGCACCGGCTGTGGCTGGCCTCGGCGGCGATCTTCCTCGCCGTCGCCGCCGTCAACGCGGCCATCTATTGGCTGCGCCCGGACGTATTGAGCCAGGCCGTCCTGTCGCTGGGGCTCGGCGTCATCATCGGCTATCTCGGCAACGACCTTCGGCGCCGGAAACTGACCCACCAAGGCTTCGCCTTCGCCGGCGCCGTCTCCGGCGCCGACCCGGACCAGGCGCTGCGCCGCTATCTCGATAACCAACCGGCCCTGGCCGTCGACCTGAAGTCATGAGCCTCCGCCAATGAGCACCTGGGCATGAGCGTCGCCATCATTGATTACGGGTCGGGAAACCTGCGCTCCGCCGCCAAGGCCTTCGAGCGCGCCGAGGGCGAAGCCGGGCTGAACATGGCGGTGACAGTGACCCACGACGCCGATGACCTGAAGGCGGCCAGCCACATCGTGCTTCCCGGCGTCGGCGCCTTCGCCGATTGCCGCCGCGGCCTGGAGGCGCTCGACGGCATGGTCGAGGCCCTGGAGGAACAGGTGATCAAGGCCGGAAAGCCGTTTCTCGGTATCTGCGTCGGCATGCAGCTCATGGCGTCCATCGGGCGCGAACACCAGGACACCCAGGGTTTTAATTGGCTTGAAGGAGAAGTGGTTGCGCTTAATCCCTCGGATAAGACCTTAAAAATTCCGCATATGGGCTGGAATAACCTTGAATTTCGCCCGCCTCCTCATCCTATCTTTGAAGGAATTCCCGTAGGAGCCCATGTTTACTTCGTTCATTCCTACGGTTTTTCACCGGCCGACCCGGGACACGTTCTCGCCAGCGTCGATTACGGCGGCGAAACCATAGCCGCCGTCGGCCGCGACAACCTGGCCGGAACCCAGTTCCACCCGGAGAAAAGCCAGGCCGTGGGCCTGAAGCTGATAACCAACTTTATCAATTGGCGTCCGTAATTAGCTGAAAACAAAGGATTTAAAAAAGCTACATGATCTTTTTTCCCGCCATCGACCTCAAGGACGGCCAATGCGTGCGCCTTTATCAGGGCGACATGGAGCAGGTGACCGTGTTCGGCGACGACCCGGGGGGACAAGCTAAAGTCTTCGCCGACGCCGGCGCCGAGTGGCTGCATGTGGTCGACCTCAACGGCGCCGTTTCCGGACGCCCGGTCAACGAAGATGCGGTTACCGCGATCCTCGACGCCGTCGAAATCCCGGTGCAACTGGGCGGCGGAATCCGCGACGGGGAAACCGTCGATTTCTGGCTCGAACACGGTGTCAAGCGGGTGATTTTGGGCACCGCCGCCGTCCGCAATCCCGCGCTGGTCAAGGACGCCTGCAAGCGTCATCCGGGCCGCGTGGCGGTCGGTATTGACGCCCGCGACGGGATGGTCGCCACCGACGGCTGGACCGATACATCGAAGCTCACGGCCCTCGACCTGGCGCGCCGGTTCAAGGATTGCGGCGTCGCCGCCATCATCCATACCGACATATCGCGCGACGGCGCCATGGAAGGCCCCAACATCGAGGCCACGGTGGAACTGGCGGGCGTGGTGAGCGTGCCGGTGATCGCGTCCGGCGGCGTATCGTCCCTGGCCGATCTGGAGGCGTTGAAGAAGGCCGGCGCCGGCATTCTCGAAGGCGTCATCTCGGGCCGCGCGCTGTATGACGGGCGCATCGATGTGACGGAAGCGGTCAGACTGTTGGCGGAAACATGCTGAAAATCAGGATCATCCCGTGTCTGGACGTCGATGCCGGGCGTGTCGTCAAGGGCATCAACTTCGTTGATCTGGTGGACGCCGGCGACCCCGTCGAGCAGGCGCTGATTTACGACAAGGCCGGCGCCGACGAGCTGTGTTTCCTGGACATCACCGCCAGCTCGGACGACCGCGACACCATTTTCGACGTCGTCTCGAACACGGCCGAGCATTGTTTCATGCCGCTCACCGTCGGCGGCGGGGTGCGCAAGATCGGCGATATCCGAAAGCTCCTACTGGCCGGCGCGGACAAGGTTTCCATCAACACCGCCGCGGTAAAAACCCCCGAATTCGTCGGCCGGGCGGCGGAAAAATTCGGCAGCCAGTGCATCGTCGTCTCCGTCGACGCCAAAAAGACGCCCTCGGGCGGGTTTGAGATATTCACCCACGGCGGCCGCGAAGGCACCGGAATCGAGGCCATTTCCTGGTGCCAACGCATGGCGGACCTGGGCTGCGGCGAAATCCTGTTGACCTCCATGGACCGGGACGGAACCAAGAAAGGATTCGATCTGCAACTGACGCGGGCCGTCGCCGACGCCGTGCCGGTGCCGGTGATCGCATCGGGCGGCGTCGGCACCCTGGATCATCTGGTCGAAGGTGTCATGCAAGGACATGCGTCTGCGGTATTGGCGGCCTCGATCTTTCACTTCGGCACCTATACCATTGCCGAAGCCAAGGCCCACATGAAGGCGGCGGGCGCGGACGTCCGCGACGACCCGGCCTGAACGGGGCGGCAAGAGAGCGACATGAGCGACACACCGAAAATCAGCCAGGCCCTGGATGACCTTTTCAAGGTGATCGAAAGCCGCAAGGGCGGCGATCCCGAAACCTCCTATACGGCCAGGCTTTTCGAGGAAGGCCTGGGCCGGATTACCGCCAAGGTCGGCGAGGAGGCCACGGAAGTGATTAACGCGGCCCTTCGCGAAACGCCCGAGCACGTGACCTCCGAAAGCGCCGATCTGCTTTATCACCTGCTGGTTCTGTGGGCGGAACAGGGCGTAACCCCCGAAGACGTGTTCGAGGAACTGCGGAACCGCGCCGGCGTGTCGGGGATCGAGGAAAAGGAATCCCGGGACCAGGGCAATTAACGGACAAGGAACCGAACTATGGCTTACGACCCCGAGAACATCTTCGCCAAAATCCTGCGCGGCGAAATCCCCTGCGACAAGGTCTACGAGAACGACACCGCGCTGGCCTTCAGGGACATCAATCCCCAGGCGCCGGTTCACCTGCTGGTCGTCCCCAAGGGGTCTTATGAGTCCCTGGACGATTTTTCCGAAAACGCATCGGACGCCGAAATCGCCGGCTTCTTCCGCGCCGTCGGCACCGTCGCCCGCGAAGCCGGCGCTGTCGAGGCCGGTTACCGGTTCCTGGCCAACAACGGCCCCGACGCCCGCCAGGAGGTCCCCCATTTCCACGTCCACGTCTTCGCCGGACGGGATCTCGGCGGGATGATCAAGCGGGCGCCGTAAGCAAACGAATCGGAAACCCCGATTCGCCCGATTCCGCGCCCCACCGGCCCCGGCCCCCTTTCGCGCCGCCTGAACAAGGGCAACGATATCAGTCCGTTAGCGGCGTTCATTTAAGGCGGATTCACCCGCCTTTCGGGGCCGTGTAGAATCGTTGCCGCGAATCCAGGGGCGCCCCCTACCGGACGGGCGCTCGAAACCGCTTAAACGAAAACGGTCCTTCGTGAGCACAACAGGCAACTTCCTTTTTCCCGACGACCAGGACGATGGCTGGATTACGTCGATCCAAAAAGCGCTGCCCAAGGAAAAGAAACCCGATTCCCTTGAAATCGAAGACCCGGTCGCCATCGAGGCCGAAGCCGCCTTCGCCAAGGCGGCGGCCGAATACGCCGCCCAGGAAACCATCTTCGCCCCCGGCTGGTCGGCGGAAGCAGTCTCCGCCCCGCCTGAACAGCCGGTCGAGGACCGGATGCCCGCCGCGGCGCTCGACGCCCTTGACGCGATGGTCGAGAGAAGGTTTGGGGAAGACGTAAACTTTTCCGCCGTCGAAGACCCGGTCGCCGCCGCGGCCGAAGCCGCCTTTGCCGAATTCAGCGCCGACAACGCCATCCAGGACGCCATCCGGGCTGCCGGCTGGGACGCGCCGGCGGTCGCTTCCAAGACCGAACCCCCGTCCGAGCCCCCGACCGAACCCCCGGCCGATATTTCCCCTGGGGCCGCGCCGGTGGAAAGCGGGTATTCCCCCGAGGCCCTGGCGGTGCTGGATTCGATCATCGCCCGGGAATCGCCCGGCAGGGGTGCCCTGAAAGCGGCCGAAGATTCGGTGGCCGATGCGGCGCAATCGTCGTTTACCGAAACCGCGACCCAAGAAGCCGTCTTCGCCGCCGGCTGGTCGGCCGAACCCGTCGGGCCGGGACCCTTGGCGGAAGACATGCTGTCCCCCGGCGAACTTGCGGCCCTCGACGAAGTCATCGCCGAGGTGTCCAAGACCACCGACCTGTTTTCCGGCATCGACGACCCCGTCGGCTTTGCCGCCGACGCCTTTTTTGCCGAATCCCTGGCCGAGGTCGCGGCCCGCGAAGCGGCCCTGGAGGCGGCCGCCCTTGACGCCAGGACCGCCGGCCGGCCGTTGCCGGAGGCATTGGAATCCTTGCCCTCCCTGTTGCCGTCGGAATTGCGCGCCCTGGACCGCGAAATCGACAAACAGGAGACGGCCCGCGATAGCATGGCGAAGATTGACGACCCGGTGGCCATCGAGGCCGAAGCCGCCTTCGCCGAGGCGGCGGCCGAACGGGCCATTACCGAGGCCGTTTTGGCCGCCCGCTGGGCCCCGCGCACCATGGTCGCCGGCGTCGAGGCTGGGCGGTCCCCTGAGGCCGGGTTCTGGGACTTCGAGGACCTGGTCCGCGCCGAGGCCGAGATCGCCTTCGAGGACGCGGCCTATGACCTGGCCTACAACGCCGTCGACAGCCTGGTCACCGGCGAAGCCGTGGCCCTGGCCGCCTTCGACCAGGCGATCGCATCCGGCGCCGACCCCGAAGAGGCGCTTGCCGCCGCCATCGCCGCCGCCGAAGCGGCCGATCCGGCGGCCTTCATGCTCACCCGCGCCGTCGCCCGGACGGACCCCGGAGACGACTTCGTGTTCGCCGATATCGCGACCGGCGGCAACGAACAGAACCGCGACGACGAGACCGGCGAAGAACAGGAATTCGGGACGGAAGAAGAAACCGCCGTCGCCACCTTCGGCGAGGGCTTCAACGACGGCCCCGGACAGGATTTTCTTTTCGGCGCCGACGGCGGCGACGCGCTGGCCGGGCTGGGGTTCGAGTTTTTCTTCGACCGCGCCCTGATCACGCCGCCGGGGTCTGGGTTCCGCAGAATCGACCGCGACGATCTGATCCTGATCCCGCAGGCGGTCTTCAATACCATCAAAGGCACCGTGGACGCCGATTTCCTCGTCGGCGGCCCGGGCAGGGACGACATCGGCGGCCTCGAAGGCAACGATTACATTTACGGCGACACGCCGACGAACTTCGACAGCGCCACCCACGATATAAGCAATCCCCTGACCGACCCGGAATTTTCCTCCGGAAGCGGCGATTTGATTTCCGGCGGCGACGGCGACGATACGCTCTATGGCGGCGCCGGCGGCGATACCCTTTACGGCGATGACGGCGCCGACCGCCTGGAAGGCAACGACGGCGCCGACACCCTCTATGGCGGGGCCGGCGCCGACAACATCTTCGGCTATGCCGGAGACGACATCCTTATCGGCGGCCAAGGCAACGACACGCTCACCGGCGGCACGGGCGCCGACCGGTTCGTTTTCGAGGGCGGCTCGGGCTCGGGCGCCCTGGCCCATGCGACGTCTCTCGGCACCGACGTCATCGAGGATTATTCGACCGCCGACGGCGACACCTTCGGCCTGTCGGACGCCGACTTCGGCTTCGGCGACTCCGGCACGCTCACCGACGGCACCAATTATTTCGAAAGCGAAACCGCGACCCTGTCGGCGGCGCCGCTCGACGCGTCCGGCGGCACGGCGGGTCCGGCGGTGGTGATCCTGGGCGACGGGTCGGGGACCGACGGGGTTGTTGTCTATTACACCGACGACGCGTCAGCCATGACCACGAACAATTCCTACCAGATCGCCGACATCAACGGCACCAACACGTCCGATATCGAGGCCGGGGACTTTAATCTGAGGGCTTAGGACGCCTGGCGGTCCAAGCCCATCAAAATGGCGCTCTTTCCCGGCTGGATGCGCCTGTAGGACAGCGCTTCGGCGATATGAAGGCGGCCGATTTTCGCGTTCTCCGGCGCCGCGCCGTCGAGATCGGCCAGGGTGCGGGCGACCCGCAGCACCCGGTGGAAGCCCCTGGCCGACAGCCCCAGCCGGTCGGCGGCCTCGACCAGCAACTTGCGCCCGTCGGCGCCGGGTTTGGCGACGTCGTCCAGAAGCCTGCCGTCGGCGTCTGAGTTGGTGCGCACAGGGCTATCGCCGCCCAATTTTCGGTAGCGCGCCTTTTGCGTTTCCCGGGCCCGGGCGACGCGGGCCGCGATGTCGGCGGAACTTTCCGCCGCCGGCGGCAGGTCCAGGTCGGCGGGGTTGACAGCCGGCACGTCGACATGCAGGTCGATGCGGTCGAACAGGGGGCCCGAAATCCTGGACTGATAGTCCTCGGCGCACTTGGGCGCCTTCGAGCACGCCGCGGCCGGATTGTCCAGGTACCCGCACCGGCACGGGTTCATGGCCGCGACGAGCTGGATACGGGCCGGATAGGTAACATGCGCGTTGGCCCGCGCCACGGTGGCGCGGCCGGTCTCCAGCGGCTGGCGCAGCGCTTCCAGGGCGGCGCGCTGGAATTCAGGCAGTTCGTCCAGAAACAGGACGCCGAGGTGCGACAGCGACACCTCGCCCGGCCTGACCCGCCGCCCGCCGCCGATGAGCGCCGGCACCGAGGCCGAATGATGGGGGTCGCGGAACGGCCGGTTGCGGTTCAGCCCGCCGTCGTCCAGCTCGCCGGCGAGGCTCCGGATCATGCTGATTTCGAGGATCTCGGACGCGTCCAGCGGCGGCAGAAGCCCCGGCAGCCGCGCCGCCAGCATCGACTTGCCGGCCCCGGGCGGGCCGACCATCAACAGGTTATGGCCCCCGGCGGCGGCGATCTCGACCGCCCGCTTGGCCGTCTCCTGACCTTTGATGTCGGCCACGTCGGGGTATCTGGGCGCGTCGTCGGTGAACGTGGCTTCCGGCGGCGAGAGAACTTGCGTGCCCTTGAAGTGGTTGATCAGGGCCAGCAAGTTTGGCGGCGCCAGCACCCCGACCTCGCCGGCCCAGGCCGCCTCCGGCCCCTGGACGCCGGGGCAGATCAGACCCAGGCCCGACGCGTTGGCGTGAATGGCCGCCGGCAGCACGCCGGCGACCCGGGCCAGGCCGCCGTCGAGCGCCAGTTCGCCCAAGGCCATATAGGCGCCGATTTCGTCCATCGGCAGCACCTCCATGGCCGCCAACAGGCCGATGGCGATGGGAAGGTCGAAGTGGGAGCCTTCTTTCAGCAGATCGGCGGGCGCCAGATTGACGGTAATGCGCTTGTTGGGCAGCGCCAGGCCCATGGCGTGAAGCGCGCCCCTGACCCGTTCGCGGCTTTCGCCCACCGCCTTGTCGGCCAGGCCGACGATGGTAAACGTCGGCAGCCCGGCGGACGTCTGCACCTGCACGTCCACGTCGAGCGTCTGGATGCCCTGAAAGGCGACCGTCGAAACCCGCGCCACCATGAGATGTTGCGCCCCCTTATATCCGGGGAACGAGTGTAGCGGGAACGAAAAGAGAACGCCAGCTTTATTTGCCGGAGTCTTATTTCCGGGGTCTATTTTACCCTGGCCTCGATGACGTCCCAGATCCACGCTTCCAGCTTGACCCCGTCGAAGCGGTTGATCTCCTGAATGCCGGTCGGCGAGGTGACGTTGATTTCGGTGAGATAGCCGCCGATGACGTCGATGCCGACGAAGATCAGGCCGCGCGCCTTCAGGTCGGGGCCGATGGCGGCGCAGATTTCCCTGTCCCTCGGCGACAACTCGCATTTCACCGGCTCGGCGCCGACGTGCATGTTGGCCCGGGCCTCGCCCTTGGCCGGGATGCGGTTGACGGCGCCCGCCGCCTCGCCGTCGATGAGGATGATGCGCCTGTCGCCGCCGCGCACTTCGGTCAGGTGTTTCTGGGCGATGATGGGCTCGCGGTAGATTTCGCTGAACATCTCCAATAGCGCGTTCAGGTTTTCGTCTCCGGGCGTGACGTGGAAGACGCCGAAACCGCCGTTGCCGTAAAGGGGCTTCAGGATGATGTCCTTGTGTTCGGCCCTGAACGCCGTGATTCGGTCGTGGTCGCTTGAGATCAACGTCGGCGGCATCAGGTCCGGGAACCGGGTGACGCAGAGCTTCTCGGGCGCGTTCCGGACCTCGGCCGGGTCGTTGACGACGAGGGTCTCCGGGTGGATGTGCTCCAGCAGGTGCGTGGTGGTGATGTAGGCCATGTCGAAGGGCGGGTCCTGGCGCATCAGCACCACGTCGAGTTGGCCCAAGTCGATGGTTTCGGATGGGCCCAGATCGTAATGGCCGTCCTTTTGCCGCTTGACGCTCAAGGGCTGGGCCTGGGCCAGCACCCGGCCGCCGGCGAACGAAAGCTGGTCCGGCGGATAGTGATAAAGGGCGTGCCCGCGCCCCTCGGCCTCCAGCGCCAGCACGAAGGTGCTGTCGGCGTCGATGTCGACGGTCTCGATGTGGTCCATCTGGATGGCCACTTTTAACGCCATGAACAGTCTCCACCAAATTTCACCGGGGAATTACTTTGTCTATTCCCATAGGCAAAACATTTAACCACCAAGGCACAAAGCCGCCAGGAGCCAATAAAAGCCTTTCTGTCTTAGTGTCTTGGTGGTGAATTTACCAGTTCCAACCAGAAACCAACTAAGCCGGGCGCGCAATTCCTGGGGGAATTACTTTGTCTATTCCCATAGGCAAAACATTTAACCACCAAGGCACAAAACCGCCAGGAGCCAATAAAAGCCCTTTCTGTCTTAGTGTCTTGGTGGTGAATTTACCAGTTCCAACCAGAAACTAGTTAAGCCGGGCGCGCAGTTCCTGCAAGAGCATGGACGCATTGTACCGGGCCTTTTCCGCGCCGCACCGGCGCAGGTATTCCTCAAGCGCCCGGACCGCGTCCTCGATATGGTCGAGGCGGGCGTGGAGAAGCCCCGTTTCGCGCCACAGTTCCGGCCTGTTGGGGGCGAACAGCAGCATCGTCTCCAGCGTCTCCAGGGCGTCGTCGAAACGCTCCTGGCGAAGAAGGCCGGTCTTTATGTTGCCCTGAAGGCGCAGCAGGATGTCCCGGTTTCCCATGTCGCGGTAGTGCTCCGGCCTTAGCTCGACATGATTGCCGGCGATGGCCTTGAACATGCCGCGCATGTCCCTGGGCTCGACAACCGCGCCGCCGGCGAAGGGGTCCAGGATTCTGCGCTCGCCGCCGGCTTCCAGGCGGACCAGGAAACGGCCGGGAAAATCGAGCCCGGAAATGTCCCATCCCAGGGTCCGGGCCGTTTGCATGAAAAGAATGCCGATGACGATGGGCATGCCCGAACGGCTGTCGATCACCCGCATCATGTTGGCGGCGTCAAGATCGTCGAAAACCTCATCCGTGCCGCCGTAGCCGTATCGCTTGACGATCACCTGGACCAGCCCTTCGACGCGGAGGCCGAGCGGGACCGTGGGCTCGGTGTCGCCGACATAGGCGCGGACCTCTGAAATGATGCGTTCCATGTGCCGCCGGTAGGGTTTGAGCCGGGCCCCGGGCCGGTCCGCGGCGGCCAGGACCAGGGCCGATTCGAACAGGTCGATGGCGCCATCTCCGGCGCCGCCGATTTCGGTCAACCGGGCCCGGATATCGGGGGGCAGCCTCAAGACCGGCCCTTTTTCACGCGCACGTGGCTGATGATCCGGCGCACGTAATCGATGACCCGGCCATGGGCGATGATGCGGTCGAGCTCACCCTGGTCCTGGGCGATGCCGATCAGGTAAACGACTCCGTTCACCGTTTCGATGGAATAATTGATGGCCAGGATCTTCTTGTCGAAGGTGATCTTGGTTTTCAACTGGGCGGTGATCCAGGAGTCCTTGGCCATGTCCCTGAGCGACAACTGGCCGATCTGAATCTCGTTGATGACGTCCCTGACGCCGTCGGTCTTCCACGCCAGGTTCACCGCCGCCGCCCGCATGGCCTCTTTTTCCAGGGTGCCGGTCAGCAGCACCCGGCCCTCGTAGACCTCGATCCCGACGCCGGTGACGTAGACTTCGCCGGCATCGAGCAATTTGGTGCGCAACTTCGTCGCCGTCGCCAAATCCCGGGCCACGCTCCGCACGCCCCGCTCCTGATAGGCCGCCGTGCCGACCACGGCGCCGCCGCCGGCAACGACACCCGCGCAACCGCCAAGGGCCCCGGCGGCCAGGACAACAACGCAAACCACGGTCGCGGCGCGGCGGAAACATGAAAATGAAACAGCGTAGATCATTGGGATCGGCCTTGATCAACTGTAGTCCGCGAATCGCTATTCTAGAGCACATCAAGTTTGAATGGAATCATTCGGACTTGATGGGCCCTGGTTGCGGTGCATGCGGCAACCCGCCGCGCGGCGGGCGCCGGCCCCATTGACGCATAAACGGGCGCCCGAAGCAGGTTTGATCGTCCGGGCACGATCAAACCCGGAACGCCCTAAAGTTCCGGACGCCAAGCGTCGACAAGGTGGACGGGCAGTTTCCATGGGACGACCAAGATGACGTCGAAACGTTGATCCAGGGCGCTTAAGGCAGGCCGCGACTGCATAAAGGCTCCGGCGGCGCGGACGATGCGGCCCGCTTGGCGGGGCCGGAGGGATTGTGCCGCCACGCCGAGGTCTCCCCGGGCCTTGACCTCGACGAAGGCGAGCACCGGGCCGCGCCGGGCGACGATGTCGATCTCGCCGACCGGCGAACGAAACCCCCTGGCGACGATTCGGTATCCCCTGAACCGCAAATGCCAAGCCGCCAGTCCTTCGGCGAAACGGCCGAATTTCCAGGCCTGTTGTTTTTTTTGGCTCATTTCCGGCTCGGTGGATAGAATCTGACATATGGTCCCCATACGACGGCTTCCCAAGTTCGTCCGGAAAGGCGCGCGATGCGTAGTGATGCTGGCGCATCACAAGCATTGGGCAACGCGTCCGGTGGGCTTGGGAAGCCGCCCCTCTGGATGTTTTGGGGGACGCCTTGGGGTGCTTTGCGGGTCCCCTTTCCCGGCTTCTCGGGGCGTCGAGTTCCCTTGACGATGCTCCAGCATCGCCGGCGGGCGCTCTCCTGCCGAGAAACCGGGATAGGGGATCGTATGAGGACCATATGTCAGATTTTATCCACTTGCTTGAGCTCAAGCGCCCGGGTGTAAACCCGCCGTTTCCCCAACCCCATGGACACCGAAACGAGATTCGCGGCGTCGCGCACAGTTTCGCTTTTAAGGGCCTCGATGAGGCGGCGGTCAAGCTCCGCTCCGTCGGCCGCCTTTCCGGCCCCGGCTTCGATGACCAGGGTGACCTCGCCCTTGGGCGGGCCGGATTCCCGGTAATATCCGGCCAGCCCGGACAAAGTCCCGCGCCGGGTTTCTTCGAACTTCTTCGTCATCTCGCGGGTGACGGCGGCCCGCCGGTCGCCCAGGACGTCCGCCATGTCGGCCAGGGACGCCGGCAGCCGCTTCGCCGATTCCATGATCACCAGGGTGGCGGGGATTTCGGCGATACCGGCCAGAACCTTGCGCCGGGCGGCGGATTTCGGCGGCAGGAAGCCGGCGAAGAAAAACCGGTCCGTCGGCATTCCCGAGACCACCAGCGCCGTCAGCACCGAGGACGCGCCGGGAACAGGCGTTATGGCAATACCTTCGTTCAGGCAGGCGCGGACCAGCTTGTATCCGGGGTCGGACACCAGGGGCGTGCCGGCGTCCGACACCAAGGCCACGGTTTCGCCTTTTTTCAGGCGTTTGATCAGCCTTGGCCTCGCCTTTTCGGCGTTGTGTTCGTGATAGGCCGTCAGCGGCCGGGATATCCCGTGAATGGCCAACAGCTTGGCCGTGAAGCGGGTGTCCTCGCAGGCGATGACATCGGCCCGGCCCAAGGTGTCGAGCGCGCGAAGGGTAATGTCGCGGGCATTGCCGATGGGGGTGGCGACGAGGTGAAGCCCGGAAGCCAGGCCAGCCGACGGTTTACTCACGCCGCCGCCGTGGCTAGGCTTTGTGTGGCCGGGGAGTCCAATGGGGGTTCCGGTGGGATCTCCGGTTTCGGAACCAATTTTATCAGAAGGAGTCGACGCCGCCGATGACCGCTTCTTTCGCTTGCCTTTCGCGTCTCCGCGCCCAGCCATGGTCGATCGCCGTGATGTTGTTGCTTGCCGGGTGCCAGTCTTCCCAATTAGGGTCCTTCTTGCAAGGAGAGACCGCACCCCAGCCCCGGGCCACGGCGCCGCCGTCGGAAGCGGCTAAGGCCCCGGCCCCCAAATCCCTCACTCCCCGAACGACGGCTTCGCCGCCCGCCGCGCAACCGGCGCCGCCCCCGCCCCCGGTTAACCAAGGGTTCCTTTATTCCCCTTATCCGTTTTCGGCGTCGTTGCCTGTTCCTCCTCCGTCAACTCCCTCGGCCGCTCCTTCGTCCGCGCTGGCGTCCGCCTCTCCGGGGGCGGAACCGAATCCGCCCCTGTTCACCCTTTATCCGGCCCGGCCCCCGGAACAGGGCAAGCCGGCGGCCCCCATCCGCTCGACGGTGCCGCCCGCCACTTCCGGCGATACCGTCAGGGTGGGCTTGCTGCTGCCGTTGTCCGGGGCCAACGCGGAATTGGGCAAGGCGATGTTGAACGCGGCGCAAATGGCGATGTTTCATTTCGCCGACAAGCGCTTCGAACTGTTGACCCAGGATACCAAGGGCACGCCGCAAGGCGCGGTTCGGGCCGCCACCCTTGCCGTCGGCGACGGCGCGTCAATGATCCTGGGCCCCCTGCTGTCGGCCTCGACCCGCGCCGTCGGTCCGGTAGCGCAAGCCGCCAACGTGCCGGTGATGGCCTTTTCGTCCGACCGCTCCGTCGCCGGCGGCGGCACCTACACCCTAGGCTTCCTGCCGAGCGCCGAAATCAAACGCATCGTCGCCTTCGCCCGGTCCAAGGGCGTGCGCCGGTTCGCCGCCCTGGCGCCCGACAACGTCTATGGGAAAACCGTGGTCACCGCCTTCGAGGACGCGGTCGTCGCCAACGGCGGCACCGTGGCCCGGGTGCAGTTCTATGATCCCCAAGCCGAAAGCTTCGATGACGCCGTCCGCGCCCTGGCCAATTACGGGATTCGCCGCCTGGCGCTCCTGGCTCAGCGCAGCGAACTGGAAGGCCGCGAGGACGAAGTCTCGCTGCGCGCCCTGAAAAGGCTGGGGCGGCTGCAGACTATCGGCGAACTGCCGTTCGATGCGCTGTTGGTCGCCGACGGGGGCAAGCGGCTGCAATCCGTCGCCGCCCTGTTGCCGTTCTATGACATCGACCCCAAGAAAGTGCGAATGTTGGGCACCGGGCAATGGGACATGCCCGGCCTCGGTGCCGAGCCGGCGCTGATCGGCGGCTGGTTCGCCGCCCCGTCGCCGGCGGCCCGGGCCGATTTCGTCGCCGCCTACCGCGAGACCTATGGCGCCGCCCCGCCGCGCCTGGCGACGCTCGCCTATGACGCCGCCGCCCTGGCCGCGGTACTGGCCCGGGGCAAATACGGGCCCGATTTCTCGGCCCGCGCGCTCACCGCGCCGAGCGGCTTCTGGGGCCGCGACGGTATTTTCCGGTTCCTGCCCGAAGGCATCGCCGAACGGGGGCTGGCGGTGATGAAGGTAGGCCACCAGGGGGCCAAGATCATCAGCCGCGCGCCTTACACCTTTAAAACCAATTAGGAAGCCAGCAAATGGCGCAAAACCTCGTTCAGGCACAACCAGCCCGAGGCGGTGGCGCGGAGGCCCCTATCGTCCGCCTCGACGAACCCGCCGCCGGTCATCCGCTTCAGCCCGTCGCCGTCGATTAAATCCTCGATCCCGCGCCCGGTCAGGGATTGGAACCGCGCCCACCCGACGCCCTCGATCAATCTAAGCCCGGTCATCAGCAGTTCCTCGGCCCTGGCCCTTCTGGGCAGGGCCCGGCGCTTGGCGGTGCCGTGGCCTTTCGATTCGACCGCCGCCAGCCATCGCCCGGGATCGTGGATCTGGTAAAGCGCCTCGGTCCGCCTCGGGGCCGGCAGCCGCCCGTGGGCGCCGGGCCCGACGCCGGCGTAGGCGCCGCCCCGCCAAATTTGTAAGTTATGGCGGCATTCGCTCCCCGGCCGCGCGTGGTTCGAGATTTCGTAAGCCGGCAGGCCAGCCTCGATAAGTTTTTCCTGGGTGATCGCGTATAGACGCGCCCCTTCATCGCCGCCGGCGGCTTCGACGCCGTCACGGTGAAAAGGCGTGCCGGGCTCGATGGTCAACTGGTAAAGCGACAGATGCCCGGCCCCGAGGGATTTGGCGTACTCAAGCGCCTCGTCGAGTTCCCGGCCCCAGTCCTCCGGCGATTGGCCGGCAAGGCCATGGATCAAATCGAAGGAGAAGCGCGGAAAGACGTCCGCCGCCAGGGCCAGGGCGTCCCTGGCCTCGGCAACCGAATGGCCGCGCCCGAGAAAGGACAGATTTTCGTCCCGGAACGACTGCACGCCGATTGACAGCCGGTTGACCCCGGCATCGCGGAAGGCCCGGAACCACCCCGCCTCGGCTGTCGACGGGTTGGCCTCCAGGGTGATTTCCAGGTCGCCGGCCGTGTCCCAACGATTGCCGACGGCGTCGATCAGGGCGGCCGCCGTCTCGGGCGCCATCAACGACGGCGTGCCGCCGCCGAAGAAGACGCTGGTGACCGTCCGGGCGCTCGTTTCCAAAGCGAAATGATTGAGCTCCGACAGCAGCGCCGTCCGCCAGCGGCGGTGGTCGATGGAATCCCAGACGTGGCTGTTGAAATCGCAATACGGACACTTCGAGGCGCAGAAGGGCCAGTGGATGTAGACGCCGAACCCTTCATCCGGGCCGGGGTTGTTACCTGAAACAGGCATCGACGAGCTTCCGGAAGGCCCTGGCGCGATGGCTGATCCGGTGTTTTTCCGCCGCCGCCATCTCGCCGAAAGTGACGTCATGGCCGTCGGCGACGAATACCGGATCGTAACCGAAACCCCCGGTCCCCCGGGGCGGCCACACCAGGGTTCCGTGGACGGCGCCTTCGAAAGCCTCCATGTGCCCGTCGGGCCAGCAAAGCGCCAAGGCACAGACAAAATGGGCGCGGCGGTCGTCCTGCCCTTGAAGTTCGTCTTCGACCTTTTGCATCGCCGCCCGGAAGTCCTTGTCCGGCCCGGCCCAGCGCGCCGAATGAATGCCGGGCTGGCCCGCCAACGCCGCAACCACGAGCCCTGAATCATCGGCCAATGCGGGCACTCCCGAGGCTTCGGCCGCGGCCCGGGCCTTCAACTCCGCATTTTCCGCAAACGTGGCGCCGGTCTCAATGGGTTCGGCCAAGTTGAGGTCGGCCGCCGACATCACCTCGGCCCCGAAGGGTTGCAAAAGATCGGCGATTTCCCTCACCTTGCCCGGGTTATGGCTGGCGATGACCAGCGGGCCGCCTTTGAGACGGCGATGGTTGCGGACGTTCATGGGCGGTGGTTATTTTTCGCCGAGCGCCTTTTTCTGCAACGCCACCAGCTCGCCGACGCCCTTGCCGGCGAGCTTCAACATCGCCTGGAAAGACTTCTCGGAAAACGGCCCGGTTTCCGCCGTGCCCTGGATTTCGACGATGTCGCCGGACCCGGTGAGGACGAAATTGGCGTCGGCGTCGGCGGAGGAGTCTTCTTCGTAGTCCAGGTCGAGGATCGGCTTGCCTTGGTAAAGGCCGCAGGAAACGGCGGCGACGTGGTCGTTCAGGGGAACGGCGCCAAGAACGCCGAGCCCGACGCACTTCTCGAATGCCCTCCTCAGCGCCACGTAGGCGCCGGTAATGGCCGCCGTGCGGGTGCCGCCGTCGGCCTGGATGACGTCGCAATCGAGCCTGATTGACATTTCACCCATGGCCTCCAAGTCGGTGACGGCGCGGAGGCTGCGGCCGATCAGGCGCTGGATTTCATGGCTGCGGCCCGATTGGCCGCCCTGGCGCGCCTCGCGGCCGGTGCGCGTGTTGGTGGCCCGGGGCAGCATGCCGTATTCGGCCGTCACCCAGCCGTGGCCGGAATTCCTCAGCCACGGCGGAACCCGTTCCTCGATGGTGGCGGTGATGAATACCCTGGTGTCGCCGAAACCGGCGATGCACGACCCTTCGGCGTGCTTGGCGAAGTCGGGTTCAAGCGCAACCGCGCGCATCTCGTCGGCCCGGCGTCCGGAAGGCCTTTGAAACGGTCCTTTTTTAGGGGCGTCGTTCATGACCCGGGGTCCCTTTAAATGCCGCAGGATTAAGGGGGATTACTACCCCGGCGGCCGCCTTATACCAAGGATCAATGATAAAGAATTTGCTTGCGCTCCGTTGACGCTGGCCCCCGGCGCACTTAAATTCCCCTCACTTCCGGCTTTAAACGCGGGATATCCATGATTACCGAACTCAACGACCGCTCTCGTGAGATTTTGCGCCATGTCGTCGATAGTTACGTCGAATCGGGCGAGCCCATCGGGTCGAGGACGCTGTCGAAGCGTCTGAACGTCAACCTGTCGCCGGCCACCATCCGCAACGTGATGGCGGACCTGGAAGACGCCGGGTTATTGTTCTCGCCCCACACGTCGGCCGGGCGGCTGCCGACGGATGCGGGACTCAGGCTGTTCGTCGATGGAATCCTCGAAATCGGCAACCTGACCGAAAACGAACGCCAGAGCATCGACGTTCAATGCGCGGGATCGCCCAACAGCCTCGAAGGCCTGCTGGAAGACGCGACGTCGGCGCTTTCTGGCCTGTCCCGGTGCGCTTCCCTGGTGTTGGCGCCGAAGGCGGGGAGTCCGCTGCGTCACATCGAATTCGTCAACCTTTCCCCGGGCCGGGCGCTGGTGGTGCTGGTCACCGAAAGCGGCATCATCGAGAACAGGGTCATCCAGACGCCCCCGGGCATGCCCCCGTCGGGCCTGGTGGAGGCGACCAATTACCTGAGCGCGCGGCTGGTCGGCCGCACCCTGTCCGAAGCCTACGAAGAGATCATGGCCGAACTGGACAGCCACCGCGCCGAACTGGACGATTTGACGACCCGGGCGGTCGAAAGCGGGCTCGCCATGTGGGCCGGTGATGAGGCCGGCGGCGGCCAGCAAGGATTGTTGATCATCCGCGGCCAGGCGCACCTTTTGGAGGACGTGACCGCGATGGCCGACCTGGAGAAAATCCGCGCCCTTTTCACGGCCCTCGAAACCAAGGAGGAAATGCTGAAGCTGCTGTCGCTGACCGACACCGCCGAAGGGGTGCAGATCTTCATCGGCGCCGACAACAACCTGTTCAACCTGGCCGGCTGTTCAATGATCGTCGGCCCCTACAAGAACGCCAAGGAAACCATCATCGGCGCCATCGGCGTCATCGGCCCCACCCGCATGAACTACGCCCACATCATTCCGATGGTCGACTACACCTCGAAACTGATCGGCCGCCTTCTGGGCCAACAAAGCTGAACCGGACCATGACCAAAAACAAAAAAAACCAGACAAAAGCCGAAACCACCAAAAACAAAGACGCCGCGCCCGATTCCGAAGCGGCAAAAGAAACGGCGGCCGAAGATGGCGTCCCCGCCGCCGCCGGGGAGGACGCGGAAACCGAATCGGCCCCCGGGGAGGCGGGCGGGGAGTCGACCCCCGAACAGCAGGTGGAAGAGCTAAACGACAAGCTGTTGCGCGCCCTGGCCGAGGCCGAAAATGTCCGCCGCCGGGCCGAGCGGGACAAATCGGACGCCGCCAAGTACGCGATCGCCAATTTCGCCCGCCAGGTGCTCGGCGTCGCCGACAACATGCACCGGGCCATGGCCAGCGTCGATGCCGACGCCCGCAAGGAGGATCCCGCCCTCGAACAGCTCATGGTCGGCCTGGAAATGACCGAAGCTGAGATGCTGAGCACCTTCGAGCGTTTCGGCATCAAGCCGATCGGGGCCATGGGCGAAAAATTCGACCACAACCTGCACGAAGCGATGTTCGAGCTTGACGACGCCTCGAAACCCGCCGGCACCGTGGTCCAGGTGGTCGAGGCCGGCTACGTGCTGAACGACCGGCTGCTGCGCCCGGCCAAGGTCGGCGTTTGCAAGGGCGGCCCCGCGGACAAAAATCGGGACAACAAGAAAAAAACCGGCGCCGCCAAAGGCGCCACCCCCGCTCCGGCCGGCCAGGCGCTCAAGGACGGCCAGACGGCGTACAAGGGCAAGGGCAAGGGCAAGGAGCCGGGCGCCCAGTTGGACGAGGAACTTTGAGGGCCTATTCACCAGGCTCCGCGAAACCGTTTTTATGGAAAAAGCACAGACACGGTTGCGGACCCCCGTTTCCACACATATATATCGCCGGAACACCCGCTCAAGCGCGGGTTTTAAGTGATTAACAAGGGGCTTGAAGCGCGGTGCCGAAAGGGCCGGATCAAAAGCCGCCGAAAATTAAAGAGGATGAAATGAGCAAGGTCATAGGAATCGACTTGGGCACCACCAACTCCTGCGTCGCCTTGATGGAAGGCAAGGAGGCCAAGGTCGTCGAAAACACCGAAGGCGCGCGCACGACGCCGTCTATGATCGCCTTCGCCGAAGACGGCGAACGCCTGGTCGGGCAATCGGCCAAGCGCCAGGCGGTGACCAACCCGGAAAACACGCTGTTCGCCATCAAGCGCCTGATTGGCCGCCGGTTCGACGATCCGATCACCAAAAAGGACAAGAAGCTGGTTTCCTATGAAATCGTCAAAGGCGAAAACGGCGATGCCTGGGTCGAGGTCGAGGACAAGAAATACTCGCCCAGCCAGATCAGCGCCTTCATTCTGCAGAAAATGAAGGAAACGACGGAAAGCTTCCTCGGCGAGACCGTCACCCAGGCGGTGATCACGGTTCCCGCCTATTTCGACGACCACCAGCGCCAGGCGACCAAGGACGCCGGCAAGATCGCCGGCCTCGAGGTGCTGCGCATCATCAACGAGCCGACGGCCGCGGCGCTGGCCTACGGCCTGGAAAAGGAAGAAGGCGGCACCATCGCCGTCTATGACCTCGGCGGCGGCACTTTCGACGTTTCGATCCTGGAGATCGGCGACGGCGTGTTCGAGGTCAAATCGACCAACGGCGACACCTTCCTCGGCGGCGAGGATTTCGACATCCACATCGTCGATTTCCTGGCCGATGAGTTCAAGAAGGAACAGGGCATTGATCTGCGCGAGGACAAACTGGCCCTGCAACGGCTCAAGGAGGCGGCGGAAAAGGCCAAGATCGAGCTGTCCAGCACCATGCAGACCGACATCAACCTGCCGTTCATTACCGCCGACCAGAGCGGGCCCAAGCACCTGAACGTCAAGCTTACCCGGGCCAAGCTGGAAACCCTGGTCGAGGATTTGATCCAGCGCACCGTCAAACCCTGCGAAAAGGCGCTCAAGGACGCCGGCCTCAAGGCCGCCGACATCGACGAGGTGATCCTGGTCGGCGGCATGACCCGCATGCCCAAGGTTATCGAAACGGTGAAGGACTTCTTCGGCCGTGAGCCCCACAAGGGCGTCAACCCGGACGAGGTGGTCGCCATCGGCGCCGCCATCCAGGGCGGCGTGCTGAAGGGCGACGTCAAGGACGTGCTGCTCCTGGACGTGACGCCGCTGTCGCTCGGCATCGAGACTCTGGGCGGCGTCTTCACGCGCCTGATCGACCGCAACACCACCATCCCGACGCGCAAGAGCCAGGTCTTCTCGACCGCCGAGGACAACCAGACCGCCGTCACCATCCGCGTCTTCCAGGGCGAGCGGGAAATGGCTTCCGACAACAAACCCCTCGGTCAGTTCGACCTCGTCGGCATCCCGCCGTCGGCCCGCGGCATGCCGCAGATCGACGTCACCTTCGACATCGACGCCAACGGCATCGTCAACGTGTCGGCCAAGGACAAGGCGACCGGCAAGGAACAGCAGATCCGCATCCAGGCTTCGGGCGGGCTTTCGGACGATGACATCGACCGCATGGTCAACGAAGCCGAGGCGCACGCCGAGGACGACAAGAAACAGCGCCAGGCGGTGGAGGCGCGCAACGCCGCCGACGCCCTGATCCACGCGTCCGAGAAGAACCTCAAGGAATACGGCGACAAGGTTTCCGACGACGAGCGCCAGGCCATCGAGGACGGCGTCAAGGACCTCAAGGAAGCCCTCGAAGGCGAAGACATGGAGGCCATCACCGCCAAGACCGAAGCCCTGACCGAGGCGTCCATGAAACTGGGCGAGGCCATGTACAAGGCGGCCCAGGAAGAAGACGCCGCCACCGGCGGCGAAGATGGGGACGGCGGCGGCGATGGTTCCGGTGGGGCCGATAGCGAAGGTGACGACGCCAAGGTCGTCGACGCCGACTTCGAGGAGATCGACCCGGAAAACGATTCCGAAGACACCAAGAAGGACAAGGCAAAGGCAAAGGCAAAGACAAAGACAAAGGACTGGGCCGATGACGGGGCCGGGGAGCCGTCGGATAAGGACGCCGATCCGGACAAGAAAAAGAAATAGGTTTGGACTTCAGGCTGGCGTCTCCTGTTTCATGGTCAATTCCTTGAGGGCCCCCTTCAGGTCATGAACTCATAAATGGAGACGACTGTGACGCGTGTTATTTTGTCCACTGGCAAGGAGTTAGGAGGGATTGATGCCAAATGCATCATGACCGACGACACGACGATGCCCAGTGGACAAAAGAACCGCGCCCCGAGAGGGGTCGGCATATGGCCCGTTTCAGTGCGTCATGCGCCCTCACCGGGGCTCTGGCCCCGCTTTCGCGCCCCTTCCTGCCGAATCGGGACATCTGCCGATCACAGTTCGCCGCCATTTATGAGTCCATGACCTAATGGCTAAAGAGGACTATTACGCGACACTCGGGGTCGGCCGCGACGCCGGGCCGGAGGACATCAAGAAGTCCTACCGCAAGCTGGCGGTAAAATACCATCCGGACAAAAACCCCGGAGACAAGCAGGCCGAAAAGAAATTCCAGAACCTTTCCGAAGCCTATGAGGTTCTCAAGGACGACCAGAAACGGGCCGCCTACGACCGTTTCGGCCACGCCGCCTTCGAACAAGCCGCCGGCGCCGGCGGCGGTCCAGGTGGATTCGGCGGCGACTTCGCCTCCGGGTTCGCCGACATCTTCGACGAAATGTTCGGCGATTTCAGCGGCCACCGGGCCCAGGAGACGGCCGCCGCCGGCAAGGGCGCCGACCTCCGTTTCAACATGGAAGTCTCCCTCGAAGAGGCGTTCGAGGGCAAACAGGCCGATATCCGCGTCCCCTCGTCGGTGGCGTGCGGGGACTGCAAGGGCACAGGCTCCGCCGCCGGCGCCAGTCTGACGTCGTGCGGCACCTGCGGCGGCCACGGCCGGGTGCGCACGCAATCGGGGTTCTTCACCGTCGAGCGCACGTGTCCGTCGTGCGGCGGCCGCGGCGAGGTGATCAAGGACCCGTGCCGGAACTGCGGCGGCCAGGGCCGGGTCAACAAGGAAAAGAAGCTGTCCGTCAACATCCCCGAGGGGGTCGAGGACGGCACCCGCATCCGTTTGGCCGGCGAGGGCGAGGCCGGGCTCCGGGGCGCGCCGCCGGGCGACCTTTATATTTTCCTCAGCCTCAAGGCGCACCGGCTGTTTCAGCGCGACGGCGCCGACATCTACTGCCGGGTGCCGATCTCGATGACCACGGCGGCCCTGGGCGGCGCCATCGAGGTGCCGACCGTCGACGGCAAGCTGGCCAGGGTCACCCTTCCCGCCGGCACGCCGACGGGACACCAGTTGCGGCTCAAGAACAAGGGCATGACGATTTTGCGCTCCGGCGCCCGGGGCGACATGTTCGTGCAGGCGATGGTCGAGACGCCGGTCAACCTGACGCCCCGGCAAAAGGAGCTCTTGAAGGAATTCGACTCCGAAAGTGCCGCCGAAACCCACAGCCCCCAGGCGCACGGCTTCTTCGGCAAGGTGCGTGAGCTTTGGGAGGATTTGAAGGAGTAGGGGGTTCTCCCTGGACTACGCCATTGACGCATCTAAGCCAATGGCGTACATTTACCCATGCCGGACCACCCATTGCAAACGGTCGTCGAGACACCGGAATTTCAACGTCGAACACGGAACCTATTAACAACCGACGGGCTAAGCGCCCTTGTGGATTATGTTGCCGCCAATCCCAACGCCGGGGAGTTGATGGTTGGGACGGGTGGCGCCAGAAAGTTCCGGTGGGCGATCAAGGGCCGCGGCAAGAGCGGAGGAATACGCGTCATTACGTTTTACGGTGGCGCCGGGGTGCCGGTGTTCCTGCTCACGGCGTTCGGCAAGGGCGAAAAGGTTAATCTCACCAAGGCCGAGCGTAACCAACTCCGCAAGGTGTTGCGTGGCCTGGTGGCGGAGTATGGAAAGGAGTGAAACACGATGTCGAAAGCGGGTGAGACGATTCTCGGCGGCGCTAGGGAGGCCCTGGCCTATGCCCGGGGCGAACGGGAGGGATTTGTCGTGCACGTTCCGGAACGTGTCGATGTCAAGGCGGTCCGCCAACGCCTCGGCCTATCCCAGGCGAAATTCGCCAACAGGTTCGGATTCGCCCTCGACGCGGTCAGGAACTGGGAGCAGGGCCGCCGTCAACCGGACGTGGCGGCGCGCGCCTTCCTCATGGTCATCGACCGGGAGCCCGAGGCGGTGCGGCGCGCACTCTCCGTTCCCGCCACAGATAGGCGCCCGGAACCGAAACCCACGGCCCCCAGGCGGCGGGCTTCTTAAACAAGATGATGGAGTTGTGGGAGGACTTGGAGGAGTAGGCTTCAGGCGTAGGGGGAATTCCGCATATTGAGGTTGATGGATGACAAAAGTCAGCCGTAATGCACGATGTCCCTGTGGCAGCGGTCATAAATTTAAACATTGTTGTGGAGCGACATGCGACGCGCAACGCCGCGAGCCTAAACGCGTTCAATTCCTTGACCTCCCTGAGGAAACACGGAAAGCGTTTCTTAATGCTCAATTGAAGAATGAGGAGGAAAGACGCAATTTCGGTCATGTTCCCCCGTTGGTTTCTGCTGAGATGAATGGATATAGAGTAATTGCCATCGGAACCACTTTGAAGTGGAACAAGAACTGGAAAACTCCCATTGATTTTCTAACCGACTATCTCAAAGAAACACTCAGTGGCGAATGGGGAAATGCCGAGATCGCAAAGCCTTATGAGGAGCGTCACCCGATCCTCCAGTGGTATCATGATTTTTGTGATTGGCAGCAAGAGAACAGCAAGGAAAGAAATGCTGACGGCCTGTTCAGCGGTATCGTAACTGGCTCTGCGAAAGCGTATCTCTCGATTGCCTATGATTTATACGCGTTAGAACATCTGTCCGCACTCCATCCGACGATGCTCGAACGCCTTAAAAATGCAGATCAATTCCAGGGAGCACGTTACGAGCTTTATGTTATCGCAACCTTGTTGCGTGCTGGGTTTGAAGTCGAATTGGAAGACGAGCGCGACGGTTCACGGACGCATACTGAACTTACGGCATTTCATAAAAAGCATGACTGCAAGTTCTCAGTTGAGGCTAAAACATGTGGACGACCAGGTCTGTTGGGGAAAGAAGGCGAACGTCAGAAACCAGATGAAGCCAAAGCCAACATTTATCGCCAGCTTCAACGGGCACTGTTGAAGGATGCGGAACATGATCGGATCATTTTTATCGATGTGAATATGCCACCCGATGACAAAGAGGTATTTGATAAAGATTGGTTCAAGACCGCTGCTAAAACCATTCGGAAAGTTGAAGAAGACCAGTCTTCGGATAACCCCTATCCGCCTGCTTTTATCGTTCTTACTAACAACCCGAATCACTACGTCGGAAATGACGATGTAGAACCCGGTCAAACTTCATACTTAACTGCGATTAACCGACCAGAGTTTGCCAGCCCAGATGATTCGAAAGCCGTTATGCGGCAGCACCCCGAGATCAGCCAGCTTTGGTTCTCCGTGTTGAACCACTCGAAGGTGCCAGGCAAATTCGACGACTGACCCAAAACACGCAAAGCCCAAGAATTTACGAGTTTTGGGTCTATACTGTTGATAAAGTATTTTCGAGCCGTTCGGACGAAAGATTGATTCGCGAATTACCCCGTCACGGCAATAATGTTTCACTGAAACATTGATCTATATTCTTTTGTTGCGCGAACACCGTCTCCGACCGACTTTATCAACAGTATCGGTCATTAGCTGCCACACACTTCACCCAAACTCCTTCGTATCCTCTTCCAGCGTCCTCGTCAGCCAGGCGTTGACGCTTATGCCTTCGGCGTTGGCGGCGACGTGGACGCGGCGGTGAAGCTCTGGCGTCGCGCGGACCAGGAACTGGCCGCTCAGTGGCTTCTCCGGCGCTTCGCCCCGTTCGGCGCAAAAGTCCAGGTAGTCGTCCACGGAAGCGCGGAACTCGGCAATGGCGTTCTTGGCGCTGTCGGCCTGAAAGGTGATGACGTCCCGCGTGCCGATGACCTCGCCGTGCAGCACGCCGGCCTCTTCGTCGAGCTCCACCCTGGCGGTATAGCCCTTGTATTTCAGCATTCCTCAGCTCTCCTTTGCGGGCGTGACGCCCGTCGCAAATAAAAACCGGCGGACGGATTTGACGGCCCCCTTATCGGTTTCCTTTTCCGGGTGCGGGCGGTGGAAAACCGCCCTGACCCCGTTCAGATACACCCGCACCCTGGAGCCCCGACCCTCGGTGACCTCGGCCCCGGCGGCCACCAACATTCTCTCGACATCCCGCCACGGGATCGACGCCGAAACCGGATCGGAGAAAACGGCGCTCAACGTGGCCTTGTGCTTTTTCCTCATGATGCCTCATGGGGTTAGTGATATCAAAAAATGATATCAATTACAAGCAAGGTGTCCCTTGACTTCCCTTGCCAACCAGCATATGTTCTCTATATGTTCTTTTCAAGTTTAAAGAACATCGCTCTTTGACATGGTGAATATGGGTCCGGTGACTGTTTCGTCCGCTATCAAGGATGGGATGCGATCAGGCGGCAAAACCTCTCCCCTTTCCGGGGCCGCACGCCCTGTGAGGCGGTGCCGGTGTGCGCCCGCTTCCCTAAACGCACCTGGCGAAATGTCCACCTTTGTCTACTTTTCGGTGGGGATTTTCCATAACACCGGAAAATGCCGACAGAAGCCTACATAAGCCGACATAAGCCTACATTCCGGCGAGGATTTTCCATAACACCGGGAAGGCCGGCCATCGCCGGCCGATGGCGCCGGCCGATGGTCGCGGCCGCCAATCCCGTGTTAAGGTCTCTGCCAAGGCAATGGTTTCAAACCGGCGTTTTCCTTCCCACTGCTCCTTGGTATAAGGAGGTGCCCGCGTGTCCATGTCGCCGGTGTCCTGCCTCGGGGTCTTGGCCGCCGTCTTCGCCTTTGGTGTAACATATGCCGCCCCGCATGCCAGATGGGCGGCAACGGCGGAGGAGACGCGGACCATGACCCCGGAGGCAACAGCGAAGACGACGTTGATCGAGGCGCTTCGCCGCCATGTCCGGATTCTCAGCTCGGACATCGGCGAACGCTCGGTGCTCCGGGGTGACGGGCTGGAGAGGGCCGAGGACTACGTGCGCCGGGCCTTCGAGGCGGCGGGGCTTACCGTTCGCGAACAGACCTACCAGTACGGCGGCAAGCGGGTCGCCAATCTGATCGCCGAACTTCCCGGCGCGCCGGCCGGGCCCAGGCCTTACATCGTTGGCGCCCATTACGATACGGTCCTCGGCACCCCCGGGGCCGACGACAACGCCAGCGCCGTCGCCGTCATGCTCGAACTGGCGCGCCTGGCCGCCTCCAGCAGGCCGCCGCCGCCGTTCCGGTTCGTCGCCTTCACCCTCGAAGAGCCGCCCACCCACGCCACCCGCCACCAGGGGAGCCGCATCTTTGTCCGGAGACTCCGGGAATCGGGCGAAAGCGTCGCCGGCGCCATCATCCTCGAAATGGTCGGCAGAACGACGCCGAAACAGGAATACCCCTTTTTCCTGCAATGGGCCGGCTATCCCAAGGCTGGCGACTTCATCGGCGTCGTCGGCAACCGTCCCTCGCGGGCCTTCGGAGAGAGGGTGCTGACCGCCATGCGGCAAAACCCGGCGCTGCCGGTTGAATCGTTGTTCGTCTGGTTCAACGGCTGGATTCTCGCCGATACCCGCTTGAGCGACCATGCGCCGTTCTGGGACAAGGGCTGGCCGGCGTTGATGGTCACCGACACGGCCTATTTCCGCAACCCGGACTACCACGGCCCCGGCGACCGCGCCGACACCCTCGATTACGCCTTCATGGCGGAGCTGGTGCGGAGCCTGAACCTGGCGGTCGAGAACTTGGCCGGGCCTTGAGCCACCGTGGCGCATGAACGGGCGTCTGAACGCGGGGTTGATCGTGTGATTGCGATCAACCCTGACACGCTAATAAGTAAGGCTGGCAATCCGGCGCCGCCTCGCCTAAAGAGGGCGGGGATTTGAACCGATTGAAAACAGGACAAGACGGATGAAGATCGGAATCGTCGGCGCCGCCGGGCGCATGGGCCGGATGCTGATCGCCGAGGTTCTCGGAACCGGCGGCTGCCAACTGGCCGGCGGCACCGAGCAACCGGGCAGCGATGCCATCGGCCAGGACTTAGGCGTCCTTATCGGCGCCGACGAACAGGGCCTCAGCATCGGCGACGACGCGCGGGCGCTGTTCGAGGCCTCGGACGCCGTCGTCGACTTCACCCAGCCCGAGGCGACAATGGGACACGCGGCGCTTTCCGGCGAAACAGGGGTGGCCTTGATCGTCGGCACCACCGGGCTCGAGGCCCCGCACATGGAAGCCTTGGGCCGGGCCGCGGCCAAGGCCGCCGTCGTCCAGGCCGCCAACATGAGCGTCGGCGTCAATCTGCTGCTCGGCCTGACCGAACAGGTCGCAAACGCCTTGGGCGAGGACTACGACATCGAAATCGCCGAAATGCACCACCGCCACAAGGTTGATGCGCCGTCGGGAACGGCGCTGGCGCTGGGCGCGGCGGCGGCAAAGGGACGCGGGGTCGATCTCAACGAAGTTTCCGATCGCGGCCGCGACGGCGAAACCGGCCCCCGCAAGGCCGGCGACATCGGGTTTTCGGTCATCCGCGGCGGCGACGTGGCCGGCGATCACTGGGTGGTTTTCGCCGGCCCCGGCGAAAGGGTGGAGCTGACCCACAAGGCCGGGTCGCGGGAAATTTTTGCCCGCGGCGCTCTCCGCGCGGCGCTGTGGACCGAGGGCCGGGCGCCGGGGCTCTATTCCATGCGCGACGTGCTGGGCCTCGACTGAGGGCGATGAAAAAAGCCGACATCGACGAATTCTACCGCCGTCTGGCCGAACGAAACCCCGAGCCGGCGAGCGAGCTTCGCTGGAAGAACCCCTATACCCTGCTGGTGGCGGTGGTGCTGTCGGCCCAGGCCACCGACGTCGGCGTCAACAAGGCAACGGGGCCTTTGTTCAAGGCCGCCGACAACCCGGAGAAAATGGTCGCCCTGGGCGAAGCCAGGCTCAAGGATTTCATCAAGACCATCGGCCTTTTCAACACCAAGGCCAGGAACGTCTTACGCCTTAGCCAGATCCTGATCGACGGGCACGGGGGCCAGGTTCCCCGCGACCGCGAGGCGCTGGAGGCGCTGCCGGGGGTCGGCCGCAAGACCGCCAACGTGGTGCTCAACGTGGCCTTCGGCGAGCCGACCATGGCCGTCGACACCCATATCTTCCGGGTTTCCAACCGCACCGGCCTGGCCCCGGGAAAGACGCCGTTGGAGGTCGAAAAGGGGCTCGAAAAGCGAACCCCCGATCATTGGAAACGCCACGCCCACCATTGGCTGATCCTGCACGGGCGTTACCTGTGCAAGGCCCGAAAGCCTTTGTGCGGGGAATGCGTGGTCAACGATCTGTGCCGTTTCAAGGCCAAGGAAATGGGCTAACGCCAAAAACCGGCCGGTTTATCCGGGGCGGCGGTTTTCGTGCTCTTGCAAAAGGCCCGTGAAACACGCCGTGCCGGTGATTCCCCCGCCGCCGCGGGTCTCGAAATGGCGGACTTTGTAATTGGTCCCGTTTCCGGCCTGGTAAAGGAACAGGTCGAGCGCGCAGGCCTTGTTCCGGTATTGCCAGATCTGCGCCGGATTGTCGCGGCGCTTGAACCGAGGCGGGCCGAGAAGCCCGATCACCTGAACCGGGGTCATTCCCGACAGGGTGGACAAGGCCGGGTATTCCCTTTTCGGGGCGGACGGAGGCTTTGCCGCGAGGACGGGTCCGGTGCGGGCGGCAGGGGGCGAAGCGGAAGGGGGTGGTGCCGTGGTTGGCGTCGGGGCCGGGGTCAGACCGCAAGCCGAAAGCCCCAACGGCGCCAGGATGACGGCGGCAATGAGCGTGATTTCAGGATTTATGAACGGGCGCCGGGGACGATGCCGAAGGCCGGCGGGTTCCGTCACTTTATTTCCGCCGGCGATTTATTTCCGCCGCGGTTTCGTTTCGATGCTTCCGGAAGGGCGGCTTCGGGTTTTTTTCCTCCCTCCTCGGGGGTCTCCGCCTCGAAGGGGCTTTCCAGGGTCTGCATGTCGCCTGAAATCTCGCCGCCGGATTCGATGACGATGCGGCTATAGCGGATGGTGCCGTTGATCCGCCCGCCGGCACGGACCACCAGCCGGTCGCGGACGATCAACTCGCCTTCGAAGCGGCCGCTGATGCCGGCTTCCTCGACGTCGACCGAGCCTTTGAAAAAACCGCTGGGGCCGATTTCGATGATGCGCGCATAGGGCAATGACACTTCCGTGCGGCCCTCGACGACAAGCCGGTCACAGGACGTGATTTCGCCGCTGAGGCAGATGTCGCGGGCGACGAAAAGCCGTTTGGTGTCGCTGTCGTCGGCCGTGCTGCGATCGGGCCCCCGGGCGGCGATGCCAGGGATTTCAGGCGGCGAGTGGCGGGGAATTTCGGGATGAAACGTCGGCGACGTCGGCGGTTTGACGGGCGCGTGGGAGCCCTTTCGGGAAAAGGGTTTCATGGGCGGCGCGGACAAATTGTCGGCGCCGCTTTCGCCCGTGGACGCGCCTTCGGCCTGGGGCGAATCGTCTTTTTTATTCTTGAACATGATCTGTCACCTTTTTTATGGTTCAAACCGGGGACGCTTCATGGCGCCATTTTTCGAACAAGTGAACCATGGCGGCGGTGGCGACAACGGGCGCCAGCAGATTGACTCCCGGTATGGTCAACAGCAGCGCCACGATCACGCCGGCCACGAAAAGCCGCCCCCGGTGGGCCTTTTTCAGTTTCCGTATTTCACCGGCACCGGCCCGGCGCGAAGCCACCAATTCGAAATACTCCCGGCTCAGAAGATAGCCGTTTACGGCGTAGAAAACAAAAGGGAATAATGGCGGAAAAAACAGGAAGACCAGTAACGCCAGGTTAAGGACGATCATGACCCCGAGGTAGCGAAAAATCGTCAACAGCGCCGCCGGCATCGACAGGCCTTCGGCCGGGGGAAGTTCCGGGTAATGGCGGGCCTCGACGGCGGCGGCGATGTCTTCGAGGAAAAGACCAATGACGGCGCTGATGACGCCTGGGAACAAGAACCACGTCATCACCAGTGTCGCCAGTCCCCCCAACAGGTCGACCGCCCATTCCAGCCAGCCGATGGCGAAAAAGGACGTTGACGTCAGCAGATAGCCGATCACCAGCCACAGGACGGCGAACACGGCCATGGCGGCGCCGATACTGAGCCAAAGCACCTTGCGGGTGCGGGGATCGTTGAGCTGAGATATGGCTTTGGAAAAGGCGTTGAACATATTGGATGAGGAAGAAAGGGAGCGGTTGAATAATTTTCCGGTCAGGGACCTTTATTTAAACACCGGCGGAAAACGGCGCAAGGGCCGGGCCGTGGCTGCCGGAACCCGCTTCGATCTAAAAATAAGCCTTTTGTCATAAGGTGCCGGGGCCTTGCTTCCTAATGCCTGTTAACAGCCCCAATAACCCATTGGCCCGGCGATTTTCTTTTCCGGCAACTCGATGTTGTCGCTTGCCAAGCCGCCGCTATACTCGCCAGGGGGCTTTCAACGGCCTTCATCGCCCCCGGCCCGGGAGGAACCCATGACCGGCCCTCAATTTGACGTTATCGGCATCGGCAATGCTATCGTTGACGTGCTGGCTCATGCCGACGACGAGTTCCTGGCCGCCGAGGGCCTGACCAAGGGCGCCATGACCCTGATCGACGCCGAGGAGGGCAAGCGGCTTTACGAAAAAATCGGGCCGGCGGTCGAATGTTCGGGCGGTTCGGCCGCCAATACCATCGCCGGGCTGGCGTCCCTCGGCGGCGAAGGCGCCTTCATCGGCAAGGTCCATGACGATCATCTGGGCGAGATCTTCCGTCACGACATCCGCGCCCTGGGCGTCACCTTCGACACCCCGCCGAACGATTCCGGACCGCCGACGGCGACGTCGATGATCCTGGTGACTCCCGACGCCCAGCGGACGATGCAGACCTTTCTCGGCGCCTGCGTCGACTTAGGCGCGGACGACATCGACCCGGAAAGGATCGCCGACGCCAAAATCACCTACCTGGAAGGCTACCTCTGGGACCCACCCGGCGCTAAGGAGGCCTTCGTCAAGGCCGCCGATGCGGCGCATCAGACCGGCCGCAAAGTGTCGCTCAGCCTGTCGGACCCTTTCTGCGTCGACCGCCACCGGGACGATTTTCTCGATTTGGCCGAACACCATGTCGACATCCTGTTCGCCAACGAGCAGGAAATCATGTCCCTTTACCAGGTTTCGAGCTTCGATGATTCCCTGCAAGCCGTCCGCGGCCATTGCGAAATCGCCGCCTTGACCCGGAGCGCAAAAGGTTCGGTCATCGTTTCCGGCGACGAAGTCCATATCGTCGACGCCGAGCCGGTCAGCAAACCGGCCGACACCACCGGCGCCGGCGACGCCTATGCGGCGGGGTTCCTTTTTGGCCTCGTGTCGGGCCGGGACCTCGCCACCAGCGCGCGAATCGGCGGCATTGCCGCGGCCGAGGTGATCTCTCATATGGGCGCCCGCCCGGATGTTTCGCTGAAGAATCTGATCGAGGAAAAGCTGGGCTGACCCTTCTTGTAGCCGCGGCATAAGGTTGAGCGCCGATGCCGCGAGGGATACGCTGGTGCCCCATGAACGATTTCCCCCCACGTTTCCACGCCAACCCGGGCGAAACGCCCCCGCCTTCCGGCTCCGGGCTGTCGCGCCGGTTCCGGACGACGTCCTTTTGGCGGGCGCTGCCCGGCGGGATGCGGCGGCGCTGGTGGATGTTCAGGCCCCTGGACCTGATCGCCCGTCATTGGCCGGTTTTCAAGAAACCCCGGGGCGTCCTGGTCGTGCGCATGGACGGCATCGGCGATATGGTGCTGTTCCGCCGCACCCTTGAGCGCTACGCCGAGGTCTTCGGGGTCGATAAATCCGAGATCACCATCTTGGGCTGCGCCAGTTGGGCAAACATCGCCGATGTGGTTTTCGAGGGCTACAGGGTTTACGTCATCGACGAACACGCTTTTGCCCGGCGGCCTTTTTACCGGTTCAAGATATCCCTTTGGGTCCGCGGCCTGGCGCCGGCGGTCGCGGTTTGCGATTCCTATATGCGCCGGGCGTTGATGTCCGACAGCCTGGTATGGGTTTCCGCCGCCCCGAGAACAGTGGTTTCGGCGCCTTACGTCAGCGAACGGACCCGGTCCGAATTCGGCTATTACATCAGCCAGGTCGACGAGATTGTCGACACCGGCCCCTACCCTACCCACGAGGTCATTCGCCATTTCAGGTTCATCTCGGCCGTTGCCGGGCGGACCATAGAGCCCGAAACGCCCCGAATCCCTTGGCGCGACACGGACCCGCCTCCTGATCCCGGTGGCGCTTACGCGGTCCTCAACCCCGGCAGTAACGAACCCGGCCGGCGTTGGCCGTTGGCGGGTTATGCGGGCCTGGCCCGGCGGCTCCTGGACCGGGGCCTTCGGGTGGTCTTCGTCGGGCAGCCAGGCGACAGGGGCGAAGATCCGGTGATCGACGGTATCGCCAAGGAGGAAGGCATCATCGACCAGAGGGGACGCACCGACTTGGCACAGCTTCTGGACCTGATGAACCATGCCCAGCTCGTCGTCAGCAACGATACCGGGCCGGCGCACCTTTCCATCGCCCTGGGTCGGCCGACGGTGGTCATTGTCGGCGGCGGCCACTTCGGCAGCTTCGTGCCCTACCCCAAGGAAATCACGCCGCCGACGGCCCGCTTCGTCTATGAGGAAATGGAATGCTACCACTGCTTCTGGCGCTGCCACCGGCGGACCGACAAATATCAGATATTCCCCTGTATCGGCGCTATCGGTGAAGAGCGCGTTTGGGACGCCTGCGAGGCGCTTCTGGGGGCCGGCCCCGAGGCGCCATGAGAACATGGCTCCAATCGGCTTCCGTTTACCGTGACCGCCGCGTCCTTTCGCTATTGTTTTTGGGCTTTTCAAGCGGCCTTCCCTTCGGGGTGCTGGCCGATCCGCTGACCGCCTGGCTGGCCGATTCCCAGATCAGCAAGACCGCCATCGGCTTGTTCGCCCTGGTCAGCATCCCCTATTCCCTGAAGTTTCTTTGGGCGCCGCTGATGGACCGGGTGCCGCTTCCTGTTTTGTCCCGGCGGTTCGGCCGCCGGCGAGGCTGGGCGCTATTGACCCAGTTTGCGCTGCTCGGCGTCATCTTCGCCATCGGCCAGACCGACCCGGCACGGGACCTTTGGTGGACGGCGGTGTTCGCCCTTGCCGTGGCCTTTGCGTCGGCCAGCCAGGACATCGTCATCGACGCCTACCGGGTGGAAATCCTCGAAACTCACCAGCTTGCCGCCGGCGCCGCCATGGCGACATTCGGCTGGCGCGCGGGCCAGGTCGGCGCCGCCGCCGGCGGCCTGATCCTTGCCGACATCTTCCCGTGGTCCGCCGTTTACGCCGCCATGGCGGCGCTGGTGCTGATCGGAATCGCCGCCATCCTCATCAACCCCGAGCCCTCCAGGCCCCTGAACGCCGAGGTCCGGGAACTTGAGCGCCGGGCCCGGGACTTCGCCGCCGATAAACGATATTTGCCATCGGCTCTCCGGCGCTCCCTGGCTTGGCTCTACGGCGCCGTCATCTGCCCGTTTAAGGAATTCCTGGGCCGCCGGGGCTGGGCCGCGGTGTTGCTGTTTATCCTCTTGTATAAGTTCGGCGACGCGGTGCTGGCAGTGATGAAGGTGCCGTTTTTCCTGGAGATCGGCTTCACCAAGACCCAAATCGCCGAAATCGCCAAGATTTTCGGCGTTACCGCCATCATCGCCGGCGGCCTTCTGGGCGGCATCCTTCTGGTGCGTGTCGGAATCATGCGCGGGCTGTTGATTTCCGGCGTGCTGATGGCGCTTTCCAACCTGATATTCGTGGCCCAGGCCTGGGCCGGAAACGACCCGTGGATGCTGGTGCTGACCATCTCCGTCGAAAACGTCACCACCGGGCTCGGCACGACGGCGTTCATCGCCTATCTCTCCAGCCTCTGCAACGTCGCCTACACGGCGACTCAATACGCGCTGTTGACGTCGCTGATGGCGTTTTCGCGGACGGTGATGTCGTCGGGGGCCGGATGGCTCGCCGATCAGGTCGATTGGGTGACGTTTTTCGTCATCACCACCATTGCCGCGGCGCCGGGGCTGGCGTTGCTTCTATGGATGATGCGGCGTTATCCGGCGCCCGAGAACGACGACCGTGATGCGGAAACGGCCGCCGCCTGAGCGCCCCCTCCCCGGCCGTTAAGGGTGAGACTTGATCGCCTTCTCTAGCGCCCCCTCGACGGCGTCGAGGGGAATATGGCGCATTTCAGGGCCGCCGAAATCCTGGGCCCGGACGATGGTCAGCTTGTCCGTCATCGGCATGAATTTTTTCGGCGCCGTGACGCCGTATAGGACGACCAGCGGCCGGCCGCCGCCGGCGAACATGTGGCCGGCGCCGGAATCGTTGGAAACCGAGGCCCGCACCCTTTCCGAGAGGGCGACGGTGAGCAGCGGCGAAAAGCCGTGGTTTTGCACGACGCCTTCCTCCTGCAGGGGGAACCGCGCCTCCGGCAAAGGGTTGCGGATTTCGTCAATCCACCCGGTTTCCTTGGGGCCCAGGAAAAACACCGGCACCCGCCCTTGGGATTCCTGGTGGCGGGCCAGTTCGATGAAGTTTTCCAGCGGCCAGCATTTCGGCGGCCCGCCGGATCCGGGCGCCAATCCGATGTAATCCTGCCCTTCCGGCAACAGCCTTTCGGCGTCGGCGCGAAGGTCTTTCTTGAGGTCCAAGTCCAGGGTTTGGGGCGTCGGAAAGTCCCGGCCGCTGGCCAGCTCCAACAGGTCCAGCAACTGGCGCTGCATGGTTTTCGGGAACCGGTAGCCTTTTTCCGGCTTTTTGGATGAAAGCAGGAACCGGGCGGCGGGAGAAATGAAAGCGTCATGAGGCACCCGCTTCAACGACAGGCTGGTCCAGAAAATCCGCTGGGTATCGATAATGAGATCGAATCGCCGGCCGCTTAAAGGACCCTTCGACAGGCCTTGGAAAAGCTCACCGAAATTGAGGCCGATACCGGCGTTTTCGATGATTTCGTCGATCAGCCCGTGCGCCAAATCGGCCAGAACGCCGGCATAGACGCTGTCTTCACGCCCGGCCAGCCAAGTGATCCGGGCGTCGGGAAAAGCGGCGCGAAGCCCCCTGACAAAAGGCAGTTTGAGAAACCCGTCGCCGATGCGGTCGAAACCGACGTAGACCAAGACGCTGTCTGGGGGTTTAGACGTCATCCCTATCGGTTAGCACAGGTGAAGCCGGGGGCGAAAGTTGATAAAGTGTCCCCGGGACGCGGACGGAAAAGGAAAATTCCATGATCCATCCCGGCGTTTTGGAACGAATGTCCATCGTCGAAGGCGATATCACCCGCCTCGAGGTCGATGCCATCGTCAACGCCGCCAATGAATCCCTTTTGGGCGGCGGCGGCGTCGACGGCGCCATCCACGCCGCCGCCGGGCCGGAACTGTTGGAGGAATGCCGGGGCCTCGGCGGCTGTCCCACCGGCGAGGCCCGGATCACGAAGGGATATCTGCTTCCCGCCCGCCATGTCATCCATACCGTCGGGCCGGTCTGGCAGGGCGGCGGCAACGGCGAGGAAGACTTGCTCGCCGGTTGTTACCGCTCCTCTTTGGCGTTGGCGCAAGAAAAGGACTTAAGCTCCGTCGCCTTTCCGGCCATCAGCACCGGGGTCTACCGGTTTCCGCCGGACTGGGCGGCCGGGATCGCCGTTGCCACTGTTTGTGCGTTCCTGACAGAGGATACGGTCCTCGAAGAAGTGATTTTCTACTGCTTCGGTGAGGCCTCGACGGACGCCCACCGGGCGGCGCTCAGCGGAATCGGCTGAAGAACGACCGGCGTTCGGGCGTCTCGGCGCGTTCCGCGGCATGGGCCACCCAGGTCGCCATGTTGACCATGTCGGCGACGGTCGAACCCATGGGGACGATCTGCGCCGGCTTGGACAGCCCGATCAGCAACGGCCCCAACACGGTGGTCCCACCGAGTTCATATACCAGCTTGGTCGAGATTTGCGCCGAATGCAGCCCCGGCATGATCAACACGTTGGCCGGCCCCGCCAGCCGGCAAAACGGATAATGCACCATCAGTTCGGGGTTGAGCGCGACATCGATTCCCATTTCGCCGTCGTATTCGAAATCCGCCTGGCGCTGGTCCAGGATCTTGACCGCGTTGCTGACCAGTTCCGAACGCGGCAGCGCCGGATTGCCGAAATTGGAAAACGAAATCAGGGCGACGCGGGGCTCGTGCCCCATCTGGCGGGCGACGGCGGCCGTCTGCTGGGCGATGTCGGCCAACTGCTCGGAATTCGGAAGTTCGGTGACCGCGGTATCCGATACGAAAAGGGTTTTATCCCGACCGAGCACCAGGGACAGCCCGAAGACGTGGGAATCCCGGTCCGGGTCCAGGACCCGGGTGATTTCGTCGAGGGCGACGTGATAATTGCGGGTCAGTCCGGTGACCATGGCGTCGACATCGCCGGCGGCGACCATGCAGGCGGCAAAAACGTTGCGGTCCTGGTTGACCATGCGCTGACAGTCGCGCCTGAGAATGCCCTTGCGTTGCAGCCGCTCGTAAAGGAAATCCATATAGCTTTCGGTTTCCGTGCTCAGCTTTGCATTATGAATTTCGATGCCGTCGACGGGCGGCAGGCCAAGCTTCTCCATTTTGACGCGCACGCGGTCCTCGCGCCCGACCAGAATCGGCGTGCCGTAGCCAGCGTTGAGGAACGCATGCGCCGCGCGGATGCTTTTTTCCTCTTCCCCCTCGGCGAACACAACGCGCCGCGGGTTGGAACGCACGCTATCGAAAATGGCCTGCAAAATTCCAGCCGTCGGATTGAGCCGCGCCGCCAGTTCGGCTTCGTAGGCGGCCATGTCGATAATGGGTTTCTGGGCGGCGCCGGAGTCCATGGCCGCCTGGGCGACCGCCTTGGGCACGGCGGCAATCAGGCGCGGATCGAACGGCGCCGGAATCAGGTAGTCGGGGCCGTACTTGAGATGCGTCCCGGCATAGGCGGCGTTGACCTCGTCGGGGACGTCTTCCCGTGCCAGTTTGGCCAGGGCGTTGGCGGCGGCGATCTTCATCTCTTCGTTGATGGTCCGCGCCCGAACGTCGAGTGCGCCGCGGAAAATATAGGGGAAGCCCAGGACATTGTTGATCTGGTTCGGATAGTCCGAACGCCCGGTGGCGATAATGGCGTCATCGCAAACAGCCTTGATCTCTTCCGGCGTGATCTCGGGGTCCGGGTTGGCCATGGCGAAAATAATCGGCCGGGAATTCATGGATTTGACCATGTCCTGGCTGACCGCGCCCTTGACCGAAAGGCCGATGAAAACGTCGGCGCCGACCATGGCGTCGGCCAGGGTGCGGGCCGTTGTCTCGTTGGCATGGGCCGATTTCCACTGGTTCATGCCTTCGGTTCGGTTTTTGTAGATGACCCCCTTGGAATCGCACATGATGACATTCTTGCCGGGCAGCCCCATGGCCTTGAACAGTTCAACGCAAGCGATGGAGGCGGCGCCGGCCCCGTTGACGACCATCTTGACCTGGTGAATGGCGCGCCCGGTCAGTTCCAGTGCATTGATCAGCCCGGCGGCGGTAATCACGGCGGTGCCGTGCTGGTCGTCGTGGAAAACCGGGATATCCATGATTTCGCGCAGGCGCTGTTCGATGATGAAACACTCGGGCGCCTTGATGTCTTCCAGGTTGATGCCGCCGAAGGCCCTGCCCAGGTAACGGACACAGTTGACGAACTCATCCACGTCTTCGGTGTCGATCTCGATATTGATGCCGTCGATATCGGCGAAGCGCTTGAACAGCACCGACTTGCCTTCCATCACCGGCTTCGCCGCCAGTGCGCCGATGTTGCCGAGGCCAAGGACCGCGGTGCCGTTGGTAATGACGCCGACGATGTTGCCCTTGGCCGTGTAGTCATAGGCGAGGGTCGGGTCGCGTTGGATTTCAAGACACGGCGTGGCGACGCCCGGCGAATAGGCCAGCGTCAGGTCGCGCTGCGTCGTCAGCGGCTTGGTCGCCCTGATTTCGAGCTTCCCCGGCCGTCCGCTGGCGTGCATGCGAAGCGCTTCCTGGCCAAGGGCCTCGTTTGATGGATCGTCCATTGTTTTTAAATCCCAGTTTTACCGGCCCGGGCCACTCAATCCCCTGCCCAAGGCTGCCTCCATTGTGCCCCAAGGATGGCCGAAAATGAAAGCGCGATTGCTAACCCTGTGATATGGTTGGGCGTCCGTCATGATCTTCGATTGTTTGACCATGCCCACAACGCCCGTCGTTAACGCCCCCGAGGCCGAAAAAAACGCCGACGGCGGATTCCCCCCGGATGCGGCCGGCAAGAACCCCTCCCCGAGGGCGAAACCAAAACCGAACAGGTCCCCAGACACCGTCACCCCGATGATGGTCCAGTACCTGGCGATCAAGGAGGATTGCGCCGATTGCCTGCTGTTTTACCGGATGGGGGATTTCTACGAGCTTTTCTTCGATGACGCCGTGGCCGCGGCCGGGGCGCTGGATATCGCGCTGACCAAGCGCGGCAAGCATCTGGGCGACGACATTCCGATGTGCGGGGTGCCCGTGCACAGCCACGAAACATACCTCAACCGGCTGATTAAAAAGGGCTTTAAGGTCGCCGTCTGTGAGCAGACCGAAGACCCGGCGGAAGCCAGGAAACGGGGCCCCAAGGCGATCGTCCGGCGCCAGGTGACGAGGGTGGTGACGCCGGGAACGCTGACGGAAGACACGCTCTTGGAAGCGCGTCGGCACAATTACCTGGCCGCCGCGGCGGAAGCGTCCGGCGGCCTCGGCATGGCCTGGATCGATATGTCGACCGGCGACTTCCTGACCCAGGCCCTGGGGATTGGCGATTTCGACGCCGCCGTGGCCCGCATTACCCCCGGCGAACTGCTCATCGCCGAAGGATTCCTGCAAAACCAGGCGCTCTATGAGACTTTCGCCGATTGGAAGGACCGCCTGAGCCCGCTGCCGCGGTCCCGCTTCGACAGCGTCAACGGCGAAAAACGCCTGCAGGCCCTTTTCGGGGTCAAGACCCTCGATGCCTTCGGCGATTTTTCCCGCGCCGAACTGGCCGCCGCCGGGGCCCTGGTGGACTACGTCGAAATGACGCAAAAGGGCCGGCTGCCGCGCCTCGCCCAGCCAAGGCGGATCACCGAAGGCCAGGTGATGGAAATCGACGCCGCCACGCGGCGTAACCTTGAGTTGACCCAGAGCCTGTCGGGAACGCTGAAAGGGTCTCTTTTGGGTGTCATCGACCAAACCGTCACCGGCGCCGGGGCCCGGCTCCTGGGTTCGCATCTGGCGGCGCCGCTGATCGACCCGAAGGCCATCGACGGGCGTCTCGACATGGTCCAGTATTTCGTCGACGGCGAGCGGCTCGCGGAAACGCTCCGGGGAATCCTGAAACGCTGCCCCGATATCGAACGCGCCTTGACGCGGCTGACTATCGGGCGCGGCGGCCCCCGCGACCTGGCGGCGGTGCGCGACGGGCTGGCGGCGGCGGTGGAGCTTCGCTCAGGCCTCGAAGCGGCCGCCAGGGAAGCGCCGGAAAGCGCGCCGGGAGGGATTTCCGGCGCCGTCCAGGACCTCGGCCGCCATGACGAGATCATCGGCCGCTTGCGCCGCGCGTTGGCCGGGGAACTGCCCCTTTGCGCCCGCGACGGCGGCTTTATCGGCAAGGACTATTCGCCGGAATTGGATGAATTCCGCACGCTGAGAGACGAAAGCCGCCGCCTGATCGTCGGCCTGCAGAGCCGCTACGCCGAAGAAACCGCCATTCAGGCCCTGAAGATCAAGCACAACAACGTTTTGGGGTATTTCATCGAAGTACCGGCCAAGCAGGCCGACAAAATCCCTCTCGATAACGGCGGGGACGCCGCACCCTTCATTCATCGCCAGACCATGGCCAACGCGATCCGCTTTTCGACGGTGGAGCTGAGCGAACTCGAAAACCGCATTGCCAAGGCCGCCGACCAGGCCCTGGCGCTTGAGCTTAACCTGTTCGAAGACCTGGTCGGCGAAGTCGCCGGCCGGGCCGAGGCCATTGCGCTCGCCGCCCGGGCGCTGGCGCGGCTGGACGTGGCCCAGGGCCTGGCTTCCCTGGCCCGGGAGCGCCGCTATGTCCGGCCGCGGATCGACGACGGCACCGGTTTTCATATCTCTAGCGGCCGCCATCCGGTGGTCGAGGCGGCTTTGGAGGAAACCGGCGACGGCGTCTTCGTCGCCAATGGTTGCCGGCTTTCGGGCATCGGCGACGGTGGTGGGGCCGGGGCCGGGGGAGATGAAGGAAGCCTGTGGCTCCTGACCGGCCCCAACATGGCCGGCAAGAGCACCTTTCTGCGACAGAACGCGTTGATCGCGGTGCTGGCGCAAATGGGGTCCTTCGTTCCCGCCGACGAGGCCCATATCGGCGTCGTCGATCGTTTGTTTTCGCGCGTCGGGGCGGCCGACGACCTGGCCCGGGGGCGCTCCACCTTCATGGTCGAAATGGTCGAAACGGCGGCCATCCTAAACCAGGCCGGACCGAAAGGGCTGGTAATCCTGGACGAGATCGGCCGCGGCACCGCCACTTTCGATGGCCTGTCCATTGCCTGGGCGGTGGTCGAGCACCTGCACGAGGTCAACCGCTGCCGGGTCCTGTTCGCCACCCATTACCATGAGCTTACGGTCCTGGCGGCGAAGCTCCCGGGTCTTCGGTGCCATACCATGCGGGTCAAGGAATGGCAGGGCGACGTGGTTTTCCTGCACGAAGTGGCGCCCGGCGCCGCCGACCGGTCCTACGGCATTCATGTCGGCGAACTGGCGGGGCTGCCGAAAAGCGTCGTCAGGCGGGCGTCGGACGTATTGGAGACCCTGGAGAAGGGCCAGCAGTCCTCGGCCATGACGCGGCTGGCCGACGACCTGCCGCTGTTCCAGGCCCTGGAAGAGGATGATAGGGGTCCGGGCCCCGCCGGTCCTTCGCCGGTCGAAGAAGCCGTGAACGAAATCGATGCCGACAGCTTGACGCCCCGAGACGCCCTGGAGTTGATCTACCGCCTGAAGCGGCTTCTCCAGGCGGCGGATTGATTCGGCCGCGATCCGATTTCCGCCGCCGCCAAGGGGGGCCGAAGGCAAATCGGCCGGAAGAGCTTAATAATAAGGGTTGTAAGATGCTCTTATTTTTTCTTCCCCGGAAGGGGCCATTTAACTTATTGATAAATAATAGTTATTATTTATAAACCCAGCTTGGAACGTGTTGTTTCCAAAAACGGCAGTAAAACCTTCCGGCGCTTTCCTTAATAAGCTTTATCTTTTATCTCTAATAAATTTAATCAAGTAAAATCAATATATTATGTTAATTCCTGCTGGCTGGAAGGTCTTTCGTCCCACTTTTTGAAAAAGGCCGGGAGGAGACTTTAAAATAGTAGTCCGGGGCTTCGCGGCAACGGAGATTCCGGGGAGATTCCGGTTTCGCAACGGATTTGTTTCGAAAATGAAATAAAAAATAAAATAGGCGCCTTCGCGCCTCCGGCCGAAACAAGGCCCGGCCGAAACAAGGATCGCCCCAAGGAAGGATAACCCCGGGGCCTGGCCTTTCGTCCTTTAACGGGTTCCCCGGCGTCGGTATATAATTATCAGGACCATGGCCAACATAACCAAACCGCGCGACATCATCGACCGCAAGACACTCCTTGCCGAACTGGAGGATCTTGTCGGGTGGTCCGGCTATAGCCCGAAAACGCAAGGCCAGGTCCTCGACATCTTCAAAACCGCCCATAGGCAGGGCTGGTCGGAAGTCCGCCGGCGCTTCGAGGACGACGAGGCGTCGAGCGGCGACGTGCTGCGCGCCAACGCCTATCTGATCGATCAATTGGTCCGCTGCGTTTACGACTTCGCCCTTTCCAGCGTCTATCCCGCCGCCAACCCGACGACGGGGGAGCTTCTGAGCATTACCGCCACCGGCGGTTACGGGCGCGGCGAACTGGCGCCGTTCTCGGACGTCGATTTGATGTTCCTGCTGCCCTACAAGCTGACCGCCCATTCGGAGCAGGTGGTCGAATACATCCTCTATACGCTTTGGGATATGGGCCTCAAGGTCGGCCACGCCACCCGTTCCATCAACGAGGCCATCCGCCTCGCCAAAGACGACATGACCATCCGCACGTCCCTGTTGGAGGCGCGCTGGGTTTGGGGCGATCGGGAAATGTTCAAGCAATTCAAGAACCGCTTTCTCTCGGACGTGGTCGCCGACACCGGACTGGCCTTTGTCGAGGCCAAGCTGGCGGAGCGGGACGCCCGCCATGACCGTATGGGCGACACCCGTTATGTGCTGGAGCCCAACATCAAGGAAGGCAAGGGGGGGCTTCGCGACCTGCAGACGCTGTTCTGGATCGCCAAGTACCTCTACCGGGTCGACGACGTAAAAGAGCTCCAGGAACGGGGCGTGCTGACGGCCACGGACGTGCGCCTGTTCGCCAAGGCCGAGAAGTTCCTGTGGAACGTCCGCTGCCACCTGCATTACCTGAGCGAACGGGCCGAGGAACGCCTGACCTTCTACATCCAGAACGAGATCGGCGCACGGATGAAATATACCGATCGCGCCGGCGTCCAGGGCGTCGAACGGTTCATGAAGCATTACTTCCTGATCGCCAAGGACGTCGGCGACCTGACCCGGATTCTGTGCGCCGTTCTCGAGGAACAGCAAAAGAAAAGCCGGCGGCGTTTCCGGCTGCCCGGTTTCGTCTTCAAAAAGCGCCAGATCGACGGTTTCGTTCTCGACGGCGACCGCCTGACGGTCGAAGAAAAAGGCGCGTTCAAGAAAGACCCGGTGAAAATGCTGCGGCTCTTCCGTCTTGCCCAGAAGCACGACGCCGACATCCATCCCGACGCGCTCCGCCGGGTGACCCAGAACCTGAAGCTCATCGACGCCAAGCTGCAAAAGGACCCGGAGGCCAACCGCCTGTTCATGGAGATGCTGACCGGCAAGAACCCGGAGGTTACCCTGATGCGGCTCAACGAAGCGGGGGTATTCGGCCGTTTCCTGCCCGATTTCGGCCGCGTCGTCGCGCAGATGCAATACGACATGTATCACGTCTACACCGTGGACGAGCACACCATCCGCGCCATCGGCGTCCTCAAGGGCATCGAGGACGGCCGGCTTAGCCAAGAACACCCCGCGGCGTGTTCGGTGATCGGCGAGGTGCAGTCGCTGCGGGCGCTTTACCTTGCCGTCCTGTTGCACGATATCGCCAAGGGCCGGGGCGACGACCATTCCGAGCTCGGCGCCGATATCGCCACCAAACTGGGACCCCGGCTCGGCCTCAACGAATGGGAAACCGAAACCGTATCCTGGCTGGTGCGCTATCACCTTTTGATGAGCCACACGGCGCTCAAGCGCGACGTCTACGACCCCAAGACCGTCACCGATTTCGCCGCCGTGGTGCAGTCGCCGGAACGCCTCAGGCTGCTCTTGATCCTGACCGTCGCCGATATCAGGGCGGTCGGTCCCAACGTCTGGAACGAATGGAAGGCCGGGCTTCTGCGCGAGCTTTATTACCGCGCCCAGGAGGAGCTTTCCGTCGGCGCCCTGGCCGACCGGCTCCCGGAAAGGGTCGAGCAGTCGAAGGCCGCGTTGACGGAAAAACTGTCGGATTGGCCGCCCGGCGAGATCGAGACCCATTTCGCCCGCGGCTTCGGCGATTACTGGCTGTCCTTCGATGCCGAAACCCTTTCCCGTCACGCCCACCTGGTCCGCGAGGCCGAAGCCGGGGACAAGAAACTGCACATCGAAACCCGGGTCGATGCGGCCCGTGACGTGACGGAAATCGTCATTTACGCCCAGGACCATCCGGGCCTTTTCGCCGCCATCGCCGGCGCCATGGCGTTGTCCGGCGCGTCGGTCGTTGACGCCAAGATCATGACCCTGACCAACGGTATGGCGCTCGATACGTTTTGGATCCAGGACGACAAAAACCACGCCTTTGCCGTCAAGGACAGGCTGAAACGGCTTTGCGGGCGCATCAAGGGCGCCCTTACCGGCCGCCTGCACCCGGCCCGGGAACTGGCCGCGGCGCAGGAAAAAATGGCACCCGGGCGGGCCGGCGCGTTCAAGGTGGCGCCCCGGGTGCTGATCGACAACAAGGCGTCGAACCGCCTGACGGTGATCGAAATCAACGGCCGCGACCGCCCCGGCCTGCTTCGCGACCTCACTCAGGCCCTGACCGTTTCGGGCCTGCAGATATCAAGCGCCCATATCTCCACCTACGGGGTGCGCGTGGTGGACGTGTTCTACGTCAAGGACATTTTCGGCCTGAAGGTTGAGCAGGAGGAAAAAATCGCCGTCCTCCGCCAACGCCTGCTCGATGCCGTTTCCCCGGGGTCCGGGGCCGGGGAGCCGGGGAAAAGGAAATCCGCCAAGGACAAGGCCAGGAAACCAGCCGCCAAGGCGAAGCGGGCCAAGGGCAAGAAAACCTCGGCCGCCGAAGGCATCGAGGCGGCAGGGTAGGGGGCTCGCTCTATTCCCGGGCTAGCTGCCTTTTCGCCGCCACAAAAAACCTTTATTGAGGCGCCCATGGTGCTTTTGCGTTCCATTGCCACCGTCGGCGGCTTTACCCTGATCAGCCGGGTGCTCGGCTTCCTGCGCGATATCCTGATTGCCGCCGTGCTCGGCGCCGGCGCCGGGGCCGATGTCTTTTTCGTCGCCTTCAAGCTCCCCAACCTGTTCCGCCGCCTGTTCGCCGAGGGCGCGTTCTCGATGGCTTTCGTGCCGATGTTCGCGGGCCGTGTCGAAGCGGATGGGGTCAAGGCGGCCAAGGCGTTCGCCGAGGCCGCCTTCGGCGTCCTTTTCTGGACCCTGTTGATTTTCGTGACGGTTATTGAACTGGCCATGCCGCTGGTGATGCTGGGCTTCGCGCCTGGTTTCATAGGCGACGCGGCCAAGTTCGACCTGGCCGTGGAACTGACCCGGATCACGTTTCCGTATTTGTTGTTTGTTGCCCTGGTCTCGCTGATGGCCGGGGTCTTGAATTCGCTCGGCCGGTTCGCCGCCGCCGCGGCGACGCCGATCCTACTCAACCTGTGCCTGATCGGCGCTATCCTCGGGCTGGCGAATTTCACCGAAACCCCAGGCCATGCCCTGGCCTGGGGCGTGGCGGCGGCGGGTGGGGTTCAGTTCATTTGGCTGTACGCGGCTTGCGTTAGGGAAGGCGTGTGGATTCGCCTGGGGTTTCCCCGGCTGACCGGCGACGTCAAGATCCTGATGAAACGCATGGCCCCGGTTGCCGTCGGCGCCGGCGTCTACCAGATCAACCTGGTCATCGACACGGTGATCGCCTCGTTTCTGCCGTCCGGGTCGATCTCGTACCTGTTTTTCGCCGATCGGGTCAATCAACTGCCGCTGGGCGTCATTGGCGTCGCCGTCGGCACGGCGTTGCTGCCGCTGTTGTCCCGCCAGGTCCGGGCCGGCGAGGAGGCGGCGGCGCTGCACAGCCAGAACCGGGCCCTGGAATTCTCGTTTCTGCTGACCCTGCCGGCGGCGGCGGCCTTGATGGTCATCGCCGGGCCGGTGGTCCGGGTGCTGTTCGAACGCGGCGCTTTTGGTCCCGCCGAGACGGCGGCGACGGCGGCGGCGTTGGCCGTTTATGCCGTCGGCCTGCCGGCTTACGTCGCCGTCAAGGTGCTGGCGCCGGGCTTCTTCGCCCGCCAGGACACGGCGACGCCGGTCAAGATTTCCGTCGTCTGCCTGTTGGTCAACTTAGGTCTCAACCTTATTTTGATGGGTCCGTTCAAGCACGTCGGCATCGCCATGGCGACGGTGGTCTCAAGCTGGCTCAACGCCGGCCTGTTGGCCTACGTCCTCCATAAACGCGGCCATTTCGCCCTCGACAGGAGGCTCGGCCGCCGGCTGCCGCGCATCCTTTTGGCCAGCGCCGGCATGACGGCGGCGTTGGCGTTGGCATTGGCGCTGACGCCCCTGGGCGGGGCCCTGGCCGGGCCGGTGGTGGAACGCATCGGGGCGCTGGTCATGCTGGTGGTCGGCGGCATGGCGGTGTTCGGGGCCTTGGTTTGGGTTACCGGCGCGGCGCGGCCCCGAGACCTGAAAAGCCTTTATCGCGGCGCCGGCTAACTTGACCACGGCGACTGGAGGGGCGATAACTCCGGCGCCTTCCAAAGAAAGCGGACGACAGGGAATCGGGGTCCATGCAGCGTATTTTTTCCGGCGTGCAACCGACGGGTAATTTGCATCTCGGCAATTACCTGGGCGCCATTCGCAACTGGGTGCGGCTGCAGGACGATTACGAATGCCTGTTCTGCGTCGTCGACCTGCACGCCGTCACCGTCTGGCAGGACCCGGAAGAGCTGAAAGCCAACACCCGGCACGTCGCCGCCGCGATGCTGGCCGCCGGCATCGACGCCGAGCGCCACATCATCTTCAACCAGAGCCAGGTGCCCGGCCACGCGGAGTTGGCCTGGATCTTCAATTGCGTGGCCCGCCTGGGGTGGCTCAACCGCATGACCCAGTTCAAGGAAAAGGCCGGCAAGAACAAGGAAAACGCCTCCGTCGGCCTCTATGCCTACCCGAACCTGATGGCCGCCGACATCCTGCTGTACAAAAGCACCCACGTGCCCGTCGGCGAAGACCAGAAACAGCACCTTGAACTGGTCCGCGACATCGCACAAAAGTTCAACAACGATTTCGGCGTCGATTTCTTCCCTATCGTCGAGCCGCTGATCTTCGGCGCCGCGGCAAGGGTGATGTCGCTCCGTGACGGCACGGCCAAAATGAGCAAGTCGGACCCGTCGGACATGTCCCGTATCGCCATGACCGATGACGCCGAGCTCATCGCCAAAAAAATCCGCAAGGCAAAAACCGATCCCGATTCGTTGCCCTCGAGCCCGAAGGAATTCGACGGCCGGCCCGAAGCCGCCAACTTGATGGGCATCTACGCGGCGCTCGCCGACCTCGGGATCGAAGACGTCTGCAAAAAATTCGGCGGCCAGCAGTTTTCCGACTTCAAACAGGGCCTGACCGACCTGGCAGTGGATAAATTGGCTCCCATGCAGGGCGAAATGCGCCGCCTGATGGACGATCCGGCGCATGTGGACGGGGTCATCGCCGGCGGCGCGGAACGCGCCCGGGCCCTCGCCGAGCCGATCCTGGCCGAGGTCCATGATATCTTGGGTTTCCTGCGTCCCGGCCGGGGCTGAACGCCCAAATCAACGGCCCAAATCAACGGCCCAAATCAACGTAAGGTGACGGAACGAGGGAAAAAGAAGCTGCCCGGCAAGCGCCGCCTTGCCCTATAATGGGCATGAACGTTAATGGGCATAGCCGTCCCGGCCGGGCCTTGATAACGGGGGCCGCAAGGCCCATGTTAAGGAACGGCGTCCAAAGAAGGAAATTTTGAGCCATGTTCATTCAGACCGAACACACGCCCAATCCGGCGACATTGAAGTTTTTGCCTGGCTGTCCGGTCATGGAATCGGGCACCGCCAATTTCACTTCTTCCGGCGAAGCCCAGAATTCGCCGTTGGCGATGGGGCTTTTCGGCGTCGACGGGGTGAGCGGCATTTTCCTGGGCTTCGACTTCATCACCGTCACCAAAACGGACGACAAGGACTGGGAAATACTCAAACCCCAGATTCTCGGCGCCATCATGGAACATTTTCAATCCGGCAAGGCGGTGATGACCGAAGCCGCCGCCCACGGCGGTGCGGAAGAATCGGAAGCCGAAGACTCCATCGGCAAGCAGATCAAGGAACTGATCGACACCCGGGTGCGCCCGGCGGTGGCCCAGGACGGTGGCGACATCATCTACAAGGGGTTCGAGGACGGGATCGTTTATCTTCACATGCAAGGCGCCTGCGCCGGCTGTCCCAGTTCGACCGCGACTCTGAAACACGGCATCGAGAACATGCTCAGGCATTACATCCCGGAAGTAACGGAAGTCAGGGCCATCGATTAGGGCATTGAAAAAGACCGTCTTTTCCGGCCCTTATTAGGAAAATCCCAAAAAACGGCAATGCTGCGTTGCAATATTTTTTATTGCAACGCACAAAGGCTAGCATTAAAATCCGGGATGTGGTAGACAGCGTCCCGATTCTGCTGGCCATTGGCTCCGTTTAAGACTCGTGAGGGGGAAACAAAACGGAAGGCCTAGATAGCCAAGATGGTTTGTGCAATTGAGGGGTTGAAGCGGCGGGCGTCTGCCGCTCCATTTTCATTCACCGATGACGATACGTTTTGAACGTGGCGCGTTGATCGCCGTCGCCGGTCTTGTCGCCGGGCTCATCGCCGTGGTCATCCTCAGCCCGCTTGAAAAAGCGACGGTGGCGCCCAAGGCGTCGCTCAGGCTCACGGTATCCCAACCCGTCCCGGCGCCTGTTTTTAGCCCGGTTTTCACCCATCCGGCCGAAGATGTGATGCTTGTCCTCGCCCCGTCCGCAAGGGGGCGCAATAAGCCGGTAATTAGTCCCAGAATGGCCGGAATCGATACCTTGACCGGCTTTATGTCCGTCGACGATGTCGACCGCACCAGCCGCGAACGGTCTTTGAAAACGACGCAAGCGTTGTCGGAAACGTTTAACCAATTGGGCTACGACCTCGATCTTGTCCGTTCCGGCAAGGCCAATGTGCCGCGCCTGTTTCTGGCCAGCCTACCGGGCGACCTCAAGGACATCCGTGAAACCCGGGTCCGCAAGACGCTTTTCTTCAAGACCGTTTTGCCCCTTATACTGCAGATCAACGAGGAAATCCTGCGTGACCGCCGGCGGCTGTGGAGGCTCCATTTTCAACGCGGCCTCGGTCTAAAATTCGGACCCGCTGACCGGCTGTGGCTGATGGTCATGGCTGAGCGCTACAACCTGAAGAACGCCACCATCGACAATCTTCTGAAGCGGGTCGACATCGTCCCGCCGTCGCTGGCGCTCGCCCAGGCGGCGGAGGAAAGCGGCTGGGGGACGTCGCGTTTCGTGCGCGAGGGTAACGCCGTTTTCGGGCAGTGGACGTTCTCCGATACCGGAAATCTGTTGCCGGCCCGGCGCGACGAAGACAAGACCCATAAAATCAGGGCCTTTCCGAGCCTGCTGGAATCCGTCCGCGCTTATGCCCGCAACCTCAACACCCATCCTGCCTACCGGCAAATGAGACGGATCCGCGACGGGTTCCGGATCAAGGGGGCGCCGTTGGAGGGCCTGTTGATGGTCGGCGACCTGAAAAATTATTCCGTGCGGGGCGAGAAATACGTCGAAACCATCAAGACCCTCATCGAGGCCAATAACCTGCAACGCTTCGACGACGCCCGGCTGGGCGACGAAGGCCCGCTCATCTGAGGGGTCCGGCTGACGGGTCCGGCGTTTTTATCCTTTTGGACTTCTATAGAACTGGCGGCCGAACCAGTACCACCGGCCGTCGCCGGCGTGCAGCGTGCAGTTCACCCTAGTGCGGCCCTTGGGGAACGTCTGTTTGACCCTGATTTCGATCCGCCGTTCGCCCAGGCGTTCCAGCCTTGCCCGGCCTTCGTGGGATGAAAAACACGAAAGCCTGTTCAGCCCCTTGACCGGGCCGGTGATCGTGAATCCCATGACCGGAGGATTGTTGGCGCCGATCATCGGGTCGGCGGGGGTAATGTCGGCAACGGGCAGCGGCAGGGCGTTGGCGACGAGCTTGAAACGCGCCAAACCGCCGTAATTTTCGTTCATGGCGAAACGGGGCAGTTCGAAAATGTTGCCGCCGCTTCCGATAGCGCCCGAATGCTGGCCTAAGGCGGCGGCAAACCCGGCCTCCTTGACCACCGCTTGAACGGCCAAAGAGGATTCGCCGTAAGGATAGGCGATCAGCGACGGCCGCTGGCCGAGTTCTTCCTCGAATCGTTTGTTCGAACGCTCAAGTTCGCCCCGGTTCCGGGCGCCATCGGCGTCGGGCATATGCAGGTGCGTCTCCGTATGGCTGCCGATGGCGACCCCGGCCCGCGCCATCTCCCTGATCTGGTCCCAGCTCATGTAGCCGGACTGTTTGCGGTCGACGGCGCCGGTGGCGACGAAAAGGGTAAAAGGAAAACCGGCTTTCTTCAGCCGCGGCCAGGCTTCCGTGTAGACGGAAAGAAAGGCGTCGTCGATGCTCAGGCCCACGGTGCGGTCGGGAAGCGCCTTGCCGCCAAGAAGGGCGTCGACGATGTCCGCCAACGCCAGGACGCGATAGCCTCCCGAGCGCAATTCCCGGAGATGGGCCTCGAACTGTTCAAGGGTGATGTTGGTGGATGGGTATCGGGATTCCCCGAACCGGTGATACATGATGACCACGGCCCTGGTTTCGGCCGCCGCCGGGGCGGCCCCGCCGATAAGGACGCCGCCGGCCCCCGCCAGGACCGCCAGACAGACCCCGGCCAGGGCGGCCCGGGCGGCCCTGGCGACCCGGGGGGGCGAAAAGGCGACGGTAATCGCAATGCGTAACATACGGCGAGGGGTCATGGTTTTTTCCGGCCTCGATGATAAGCCCTGATTTTTCCCGCTTCCAAGCGCCAGCACAAGTGCCATACTGAAATATCGGATTATGCATGCCGGGAGGCATAAATGACAGGCACCCTCAATCAAGACGCCCTCGACCAACTCTTCAACAACGCCCGCACCCATAACGGCTGGCTGGACAAGCCGGTGGAAGAAGACCTTCTCCGCGCCGTCTGGGACCTGACCAAGATGGGCCCGACCAGCGCCAATTGCAGCCCCGCCAGGATCGTCTTCGTGATTTCCGCCGAAGCCAAGAAGCGCCTGAAATCCTTCCTGATCGAAGGCAATGTGGACAAAACCATGGCCGCGCCCGTCACCGCCATCATCGGGTCGGATCAGAAATTCCATGACCGCCTGCCCGAGCTTTTTCCCCATACCGACGCCAAATCATGGTTCGAGGGAAACGAGCCCCTGATCCAGACCACCGCTTTCCGCAACTCGACCCTGCAAGGGGCCTATTTCATCCTTGCCGCCCGGGCGTTGGGCCTCGATTGCGGGCCGATGTCGGGATTTGACAATGACGCCGTCGATGAAGCCTTCTTTGCCGGCACCACCATAAAGTCCAATTTCCTTTGCAACATCGGTTACGGCAGCGGCGAGGACATGTTTCCAAGGAGCCCGAGGCTTGATTTCGACGACGCCTGCTCGGTCGTTTAGATCCCGTCCGGCCCGACAGGAATGCGAAAAACAATGCGAATTCTGGGTTTTGACACGGCGACATCCGCTTGTTCGGCGGCCGTTTGGGAAGACGGGCGCATCGCCGCCCGGCGGTTCGAGCCCATGTCCCGGGGCCAATCGGAACGCCTGATGCCCATGGTCCGGGAGGTTCTGTCGGAAACCGGGGTCGATTTTCCGGACCTCGACCTGCTAGCCGTAACCACCGGACCCGGCGCTTTTACCGGGCTCAGGATCGGCCTTGCCGCCGCCCGGGGGATGGCGTTGGCGGGGGACTTGGCCTGTTTCGGCGTCACCACCCTGGACGCCGTCGCCGCCGGGGTTTCGGAGCACGAGCGGAAGAAGGCAAGTGTGCTGGTGGTGCTCGATTCCAAACGCGCCGAGGTCTACGCCCAGGCCTTTCGGCCCGACCTTCGGCCCTTGTCCGGGCCGCAAGCCCTTATGCCCACTGATTTGGCCGCCTTGACGGCAAACGGCGAAGGGTACGGCGATCCCGTGGTGGTCGCCGGCGATGGCGCCGGCCAGGCCGTGGAGGCGCTTAAGGATAAGGGAATAGAGGCCGTTCTCAGCACCGCCCCGGGTGTCCCCGACGCGGCAACCGTCGCCGCGATCGCCGCCCGGCGGTGGTCCCCGGATCAACCGGCGGAGCCGCTCCGGCCCTTGTACCTAAGACCTCCCGACGCGAAAGCATCCGAAAACGGCGGCAGAATCCGGCCCTGAAAAGACCCCGGCCCTTGAGGGACGGTCTTCGGCTAGGCTTTTTTGAGAATGAGGCGATGGATGCCGTCGGGCGGCTGCGACGGGTCCTCGGGTTCCAGGCTGAGAATGCCGTGGCCGTGGTCCTTGACGGAACGGGGGATGTTTTCAAGGGGTTCGCGGCCCCGAAGGCGGACTTCGGCGGTCTGTCCCGGCTGCATGCTTTCGATCAGAAGTTTTGTTTTGACGAAAGTAAGTGGGCAGACTTCATTGGTAATATCGATATAGAAGTCCGTCTTATGGCCCTTGTTGTCTTTCACGGCATTATTCATTGTTCTTACTTGCCCGGGATGAATATGTTTATTATATAAGACTCTTATTAAAATAGCGCCTTATAATAAAAACCAGGCGATAAAAAAGTTTCCTCGCCGACCCGGGGAATCATATCAGTGAGGATCAATCGTACATGACCGACAAACCCAATGTAAGCGAGCTGCTGGAACTAACGACCGAAATCGTCGCCGCGCACGCGGGCAACAACTCCGTTACGCCCGGCGATCTGCCGCAATTGATTCAGGATGTCTTTAAACCCCTGGTGATGGTCGGAACGACACCCATTTCGCCCGAGCGCCCGCGTCCCGCCGTTGCCGTTAAGAAATCCATTTTTCCTGATTACATTATTTGTCTCGAGGACGGCAAGAAGCTGAAAATGCTCAAACGCCACCTAAAGACGGCCTACAACCTGTCGCCTGCGGAATACCGGGAACGCTGGGGCCTGCCTTCCGATTACCCCATGGTGGCGCCGAATTACGCCAAGCATCGTTCCAATCTGGCCAAGAAGATCGGCCTTGGCACAAAACCCCGAAAGCGCCGCCGCTAACTCGCGGAACTTTTCCGCCCTACGGAGTTCGGCCGTCAGGGCCTTGCCGGCGGCCCGGGCGAACGCAATCCGCACGACGAAACCGGGTTATCCGGGTCCGGGCTTTAAATGAGTTGACGGCGATCCGATATAATATTTTCCCTATTAGTGAACAGCCATGCCGGAAAACAGAATCGAGCGCATCTGCATAGATAAAGGCATGAAAATGACCGGGCAGCGCCGGATCATCGCCCGGGTGCTGTCCGCGGCCGATGACCATCCGGACGTCGAGGAAGTCTACCGGCGGGCCAGCGAAATGGACCCCAAAATATCCATTGCCACCGTCTATCGGACGGTGCGCCTTTTCGAAGAGGTGAATATAATCGAACGGCATGATTTCGGCGACGGGCGGTCCCGTTATGAAGAAGCCACCGATGAACACCACGATCATCTGATCGACATCCAGTCCGGCAAGGTTATCGAATTTCAAGACCGGGAAATCGAGGCCCTACAGGAAAAGATCGCCGAAAAACACGGCATGAAACTCGTCGGACACCGCCTTGATCTCTACGGCGTGCCCCTGGACCCATCCGGGGATAACAAGGAATGAAAAATAGGCAATTGGGACAATTGGCACAAAAGCTTTATATCAAAACCTATGGCTGCCAGATGAACGTCTATGACTCCGGGCGCATGGCGGACGTCCTGGCGCCCTTGGGCTATGCCCTTGCCGATTCGCCGGAAGGCGCCGATATGGTGATCCTCAATACTTGCCATATCCGGGAAAAGGCGGCGGAGAAGGTCTATTCGGAACTCGGCCGCCTCAAGCGCCTGAAAACCACCAGGGAAAAACAAGGCGGGCACATGATTCTGGCCGTCGCCGGTTGCGTTGCGCAGGCCGAAAGCGAGGAAATCTTCGACCGGGCGCCCTTCGTCGACATGGTCTTCGGTCCCCAGGCCTATCACCGGCTGCCGGAACTATTGGCCGGCCTCGAGGGCGCCGGAAAAGCGGTGCTGGACACCGATTTTCCGCCCGAGCCCAAGTTCGACCATCTACCAAAAAACGCCCTCGACCCCGGGGCCGCCGGAACGTCGGCCTTTTTGACCGTCCAGGAAGGGTGCGACAAGTTCTGCACCTTCTGTGTCGTTCCCTATACCCGCGGCGCCGAATATTCCCGTCCCGCCGAGGACGTGATCGCCGAGGCCGGCCGGCTGGCCGCCGCCGGGGTCCGTGAAATCACGCTGTTGGGGCAAAACGTCAACAATTACCACGGCGCCGGGCCCGCCGGGGCCGGATCACCCGGGAACGAAACCCGGGGCTTCGGGCGGCTGATCCGGGAACTCGGCAAGATCGGCGGCATCGAGCGCATTCGCTATACCACGTCCTATCCCGCCGACATGAACGATGAGTTGATCGCCGCCCACAGGGACGTGCCGGAACTGATGCCGTTTTTGCATTTGCCCGTGCAATCGGGGTCCGATACCGTGCTGAAGGCCATGAACCGGCGCCACACTGCGGACGATTACCACCGCCTGGCCGGCCTCCTCCGGGAAGCCCGGCCCGACATCGGGCTATCATCGGACTTCATTGTCGGCTTCCCGGGTGAAACCGATGCCGATTTCGACGCCACCTTGGGGCTGGTGGAAGAGATCGGTTTCGTTCAGGCCTATTCATTCAAATACAGCCCGCGGCCGGGAACTCCTGCCGCGGCCATGGACGGCCAGGTCCCCGACACGGTCAAAAGCGAACGCCTGGAGGCCCTGCGGGACGTTTTGAACGCCCAACAATTGGCCTTCAACCGTTCCTGCGTGGGCCGGGTCCTGCCGGTGCTGTTGGACCGTCCGGGCCGCAAGCCGGGACAGTTGGTCGGGCGCAGCCCCTATATGCAGGCCGTTCATGTGGACGACCCCATTGAAGAACCCGGCGCCATCGTTCGCCTCGCCATCACCGCCGCCCACGCCAACAGCCTCAAGGGCGGCGTCGAGGGACAAAAGGCCGGCGCCGATACCGTCGAGGAGAGGGCGACCGCTTGACCCGGACAGTGAAACAAAAAACCGTCAACGACTCCGGCGCTCCCGAAACCGCGGAAAGGGCCTTTGCCGACAACCGCCTGGCCATGGAACTGTTCGGCTCCCATCATCAGAACCTGGCCCGCGTCGAACAGGTGATGGGTGTGGCCATCAACGCCCGCGGCAACCAGGTGACCATCTCCGGTGAAGCCGACGCCGTCGACGCGGCGGCGCGGGTCCTGGACGGGCTGTATGCCCGCCTTGAGAAGGGCTACGAAATCAACGGCGAGGAAGTCGAGGCGGTCCTGCGCATGGCCCAGGCCCCGGGCGGCGATATCGCCGACGCCGACCTGACGATCCGCACCCGAAAACGCCACATTTCTCCGCGCTCTTCGGGGCAGGCCGACTACCTTCGCGCCATCGATAACGCCGAACTGGTATTCGGCGAGGGCCCGGCCGGCACCGGCAAGACCTATCTGGCGGTAGCCAAGGGGGTCGAGTGGCTGATCAAGGGTTCCGTCGACCGTATCATCCTGTCGCGCCCGGCGGTCGAAGCGGGTGAGCAATTGGGATTCCTGCCCGGCGACATGCGCGAGAAAGTGGACCCGTACCTAAGGCCGCTTTATGACGCGCTGTTCGACATGCTGCCGGAGACACAGGTGGCCAAGCGCCTGGAGAAGGGGGAGATCGAGGTGGCGCCCCTGGCCTTCATGCGCGGCCGGACCCTGTCCAACGCCTTCGTGATCCTGGACGAGGCCCAAAACACGACCGCCATTCAGATGAAAATGTTTCTGACCCGGCTCGGCGAAAATTCCTCCATGGTCATCACCGGGGACTTGAGCCAGGTCGACCTGCCCAGCGGCGTTCGGTCCGGGCTTCGCGATGCCATGGAAACATTGACCGGCGTCGATGGCGTCTCCTTCATCACCTTCACCGTAACCGACGTGGTCCGCCATCCTCTTGTCAGCCGCATCGTCCGCGCCTACGGCAAGGTCGAAAACCGGCGAAAGTTAGGGGCGCGCTACGAAAAGAAAAAAAACGCCGGAACCGAGGCGGAAGCGGCCGAAGATGACTGAAGCCGCTTCCATGACAGGCCCCCGAGAACCGGAAATCGACATTTCCGTGTCCTGCCGGCTGTGGGAAGAGGCGCTGCCCGATGCCCGGGCCCTGTCCCGGAACGCGGCCCAGGCGGTTCTTCGGGCCCGTGGATGGGCACAGGTGCGGGCACACGGGCCGGACCTGGCCCATGTCGAAGCCGGCATCGTCCTTGCCGACGACGCTTTCGTTCGGGGCCTCAACCGGGACTACCGGGACCGGGACCGGCCCACCAACGTCTTGTCCTTCCCCGTCCAAGAGCCGGACCAGGAAATTCCGGCCCGTGGTGAAACGCTTACCGGTATGCCGGTCATGCTGGGGGACGTCGTCGTCGCCTATGAAACCGCCGCCGCCGAAGCAATTGAGGAGGGCAAGACCCTCGGCGATCATTTATGCCATCTGGTCGTCCATGGTATGCTTCATCTGCTCGGCCATGACCATCAGACGCCGGCGGCGGCGGAAGCCATGGAAAAACTTGAAGTCGACGTTCTTGCCGGCCTAGATATCGCCAACCCCTACGGAGACGGCCATCCGGCGGTTAATTAAACCGATGAACGACCACCCTTCGAGTCCCAAGCCCCGCGACAACGGGGCCGAAAACGAAACTTCCCTCTTTAGTGGCCTTTGGGGCTGGATACGCGGTGTCGGCCACGACCGAAACGGCGAAGATTCGGTGCGCGACGCCCTGGAGGAATTGATCGAGGAACGCGAGGAAGCGGAAGTCCCCATCGATGAAGATGAACGCATCCTGCTGGCCAATATCCTGGAACTCCGCGGCCGCACCATCCACGACGTCATGGTGCCCCGGGCCGATATCGCCGCCGTTAGCCGCGACAGTTCATTGTCGGAGTTGATCGACCTCCTGACCAAGGAAAGCCACTCCCGGCTGCCGGTTTACGGCGAAACCCTCGACGATGCGGCCGGCATGGTCCATATCAAGGACGTTTTGGCCTGGCGCGGGCGGGACGAGGACTTCTCCCTTTCCAATATCCAACGCAAGATATTGTTCGTATCCCCTTCCATGCAGGTGTTGGAGCTGCTGTTGGAAATGCGGGCCGAACGCTCTCATATGGCGCTGGTGGTCGATGAATTCGGGGGCGTTGACGGCTTGGTGACCATCGAGGACCTGGTCGAGGAGATCGTCGGGGAAATCGAGGACGAACACGACCTTGACGACAACCCGAAAATGACCAGCCATCCCGACGGCAGCTTCACCGCCGATGCCCGCGTCACCATCGACACCCTGGAGGAAATGACCGGAACCGAAGTCACCGAAGGGGATTCCGAAGATCTCGATACCTTGGGCGGGCTCGTTTTTTTCATCGCCGGACGCGTGCCGATCCGCGGCGAACTGGTCCGTCATTCCTCCGGCCTTGAGTTCGAGGTCCTGGAAGCCGATCCCCGCCGGATCAAGTCCTTGCGGGTGCTCAAGCCGGCGTCGTCGCGCCCCCGGGATAAAAGCGCCTGATGGCGACAAAGGGGGAGGCCGGGACGGCGGCTTCGCCGAAACATCGTTGGACCCATCTGAAAATACGCTTGGCCGGCTTGACGGGGTGGCGGCGCTCGGCGCTGTTGGTCGGACTGGGCGTGGCGGCGGCCATGGCCCTGCCCCCGGTCTATGGGCTGCCGCTTTTGATTCCCGCCTTCGTCGGCCTGTTGTGGGCGGTGGAAACCAGCCCCGGTCCGGGCCGGGCCTTTTCGGCCGGCTGGTGGTTCGGGGTCGGACACTTCGCCGCCGGGCTGGCCTGGATTTCCTTCGCCTTTCTTGTCGATGCGCCCAGATACGGCTGGATGGCGCCTTTTGCCGTCGCCGGCATGGCCGCCGGCATGGCGCTGTTCCCGGCCGCCGCCGCCATTCTCGGCTATTTGGTTTTCGAAAGGCGGCTCACCGCCCTGGGCCGGGTCCTCGTCTTCGGCGCCATGTGGATGCTTACGGAATGGGTGCGGGGATGGGTGTTGACCGGGTTTCCTTGGAATCTTCTCGGCACCGTCTGGGTTTTTTCCGACGCCATGATCCAGTTGGCGGCGCTGACCGGCGTTTATGGCCTGAGCCTGCTTGCCGTGGTTGCGGCGGCAATGCCGGCGGTGCTGGCGGAACCGGTTTCCGGCGGCGGCGGGGAACGGAACCGATGGATGCCGGTACTGGCCGCGGCCGGAGTGCTGGCGCTGGTCTGGGCCGGCGGGGAATGGCGCCTGGCCGGGGCCGGCAATGATACCGTCCCCGGGGTGCGCCTCAGGCTCGTGCAGCCGAACATCCCGCAGAACCAGAAATGGAAGCGGGAACTCCGCTGGGGCCATGTGCTCAAGCAGTTGGAGATGAGCAACAGGCCGGCGCCGCCGGGCCGGTCTCCGACCCACGTCATCTGGGCCGAAACGGCGGTGCCTTTTGTCATTTCCGGTCCCTCCCAACTGACCCGGGCCGTGGGCCGGGCGGCCCCGCCGGGAGGCATGGTCATAGTCGGCGCTCCACGGACGGCTGGCTCTGGGGAGGCATCGAAAGAATTGTTCAACAGCGTGCTGGCCATCGATTCCCAGGGCCGGATCAAGGACGTTTACGACAAGCACCATCTGGTGCCGTTCGGCGAATACGTTCCCCTGCGTTCCGTCCTGCCGGTCGGGAAGCTGACGGCGGGGCGCCAGGACTTTTCCCCTGGCCCCGGAATCCGAACCCTGGTCCTGGACGGACTGCCGCCATTTTCGCCGCTGATCTGTTACGAGGTCATTTTTCCGGGCCGGGTCGCCGAAAAAAATAATCCACCGCAATGGTTGTTAAACCTCACCAATGACGCCTGGTTCGGATTCTCATCCGGGCCTTACCAGCATTTCGCCGCCGCCCGTTTGCGCGCCGTCGAGGAAGGCCTGCCCCTGGTTAGGGTTGCCAACACGGGCATTTCGGGGGTTATCGACCCATACGGGCGTGTTGTGTGGCGACTGGGCCTTGGTCAGGAGGGTATAATCGACAGTCCACTACCGGTTGAAACCGCTTATAATCCGCCGTTTTCCAGACTGGGCCCTTGGATGACGGGGTTGATTTTTATCATGGCCTTTGGGTTTGGATTTCTGCTAACACCTATAGGCCCTTTAGGGGAAGACCTAGACTCTTTAGGGGAAGATTAGAGGAATACCTAGACTCTTTAGGGGAAGATTAGGGGAAAACCTAGGCTCTTTAGGGGAAGACCGGCAAGCCGGGTAACGGGAAATATTGCCCGGACCGCTGTTTTGGCTTGCATACTATCGTATGCACGCGTATATTGTCTGAGTGCGGGACGTTTCCACCTGAAGGATTCGCCTCACAGGAAATGAATGAAAATCGTTTTTGACTCGACCTAATCATAGAACAAACGGAACAAAATGAAAAAACCAGCCATCTCTCACACTGCTAAGAAACGCCGGATGAAAAAGAGACGCCTGCCGCCGGGGGTGCCAAACCCCGTGGACATTCATGTCGGCGGCCGGGTGCGTCTTCGCCGGACATTGCTGGGCCTCAGCCAGGAGAAACTTGGAGACGCCGTAGGCCTGACCTTCCAGCAGATTCAGAAATACGAACGCGGCGCCAACCGTATTGGCGCTTCGCGCCTGTTTCAGCTCAGCCGTATCCTGGACGTGCCGATCTCGTTTTTCTTCGACGACATCCCGGCCGGCTTGAGAACCACCGAAGGTCAAGTCGCCATGGGCCTCCGCGAGCAGGAGCAAAGAACAATTGAGCCCGACCCGCTGGCCCGCCGGGAGACGCTGGAACTGGTGCGTGCTTACTACCGGATTTCCGACCCCAAGGTGCGCAAGCGCCTGTTTGAATTGACGAAATCCCTGGCCAACACTTCCAGCGGCAAATAAATCCAGGGCCGCCTCGGGCTCCAGGGGATGGATTTCCCGATCCCCTTGGGGACCGGGTGGTGATATTGTCGAAACCGGAGACTGAAAGCGGCCGCCTCGCCGTTTTGACGGCCTTGGAAAAGGCCTTGACGACTACCAAAAAGCTTGCGAAAAGGGCCACCCCCGTATCTAACGGATGCGGTAGCGTGGAAGGATTTGGACTACTTGCCACCACGTAAAAAAAGGCGCTAAGTGGGCTCAAATTTTACTCAAGCTGTTGCAGCCCTCGGTCCAACGGGACAAAACATTGATCGGAGGGATCGACTGTGGGCAAACGGAATTTCCTTTTCACCAGCGAATCAGTCTCGGAAGGTCACCCGGATAAAATCTGCGACCGGATTTCCGACGCCGTGGTCGATAAATACCTTGCCGCCGATCCGCTTTCCCGTGTCGCGGTGGAAACCCTTTGCACCACCAACCAGATCATCCTTGCCGGCGAAGTCAGGGGTCCCGATCGGATCACCCATGACGTCCTGGAAGAAGTCGCCCGGGCCTGCGTAAGGGAAATCGGCTACGAACAGGACCGCTTTCACTGGAAAAACGCGAACGTTGAAATCCACGTCCATAACCAATCGCCCGATATCGCCCAAGGGGTAGACGCCTCGGGCAACAAGGACGAAGGCGCCGGCGACCAGGGGTTGATGTTCGGCTATGCCTGCACCGAGACCGACGTCCTGATGCCGGCGCCGATCCATTTTTCCCACGCTATTCTGCGTTCCCTGGCCGAAGCCCGCCATTCCGGCGCCGAGCCGGGCCTGGGCCCGGATTCGAAAAGCCAGGTGACCCTGGAATATGTCGCGGGCAAGCCCGTCCGGGCGACGTCGGTTGTCGTCTCGACCCAGCATTCCGAGGACCTGGACCAGGACCAGGTGCGGGAAATCGTCCGGCCTCATGTTTTGTCAGTCCTGCCGGAAGGCTGGATGTGCGACGAGGACGAATTCTACGTCAATCCGACGGGACGTTTCGTCATTGGCGGACCCGACGGGGACGTCGGCCTGACCGGCCGCAAGATCATTGTCGACACTTACGGCGGGACCGCGCCGCACGGCGGCGGCGCCTTTTCCGGCAAGGACCCGACCAAGGTCGACCGGTCGGCCGCCTACGCGGCGCGCTATGTCGCAAAGAACGTGGTCGCCGCCAGCCTAGCCGACAACTGCACCATCCAGGTCGCCTACGCCATCGGCGTATCGAAACCGTTGTCGGTCTATATCAACACCAACGGGACGGGCCGGGTGGACGAGGAAAAACTGTCGGCGGTTATCCAGGAAATGGTCGACTTGTCGCCCCGGGGCATTCGTGAGCATCTGGAGCTGAGCCGGCCGATCTACGCCCGCACCGCCGCCTACGGCCACTTCGGACGGGCTCCCGATGCGGATGGCGGGTTCTCATGGGAACGCACGGATCTGGTCGACGATCTGAAGTCGGCCTTCGGAGCCTCTTGACGGGCAACACCAAAGACCAGACGTTGCGCTGGTACGGCCGGCGCCGCGGCCACAAACTGCGTCCCGGCCGCCGGGCGCTGATGAACACCCTTCTACCCCGTTTGCGCCTGGAACTCCCGCCCGCGGGCGGAACCCTGGACCTTGCGGGCGCCTTCGAATCCTCCGTTTCCGATGTCTGGCTCGAGGTCGGCTTCGGCGCCGGGGAACACCTGGCGGCCCAGGCCCGGGCCCGTCCCGACATCGGGTTCATCGGCTGCGAGCCCTTCGTCAATGGCGTTGCCGGCTTGCTGAGCCGGATCGAAAGCGAAGGCCTGACCAACGTTCGCGTTTTCGACGATGACGCGAGAAAGCTTCTTCCCCGTCTGCCCGAGGCTTCCATCAGCAGGATCTATGCCCTTTTTACCGATCCATGGCCGAAAAAAAGGCACCACCGGCGGCGCTTCATTTCCGATGAAACCGTCGGCGAACTGGCCCGGGCGCTGGCCGACGGCGGCGAACTCCGGCTGGCCAGCGACCATGGGGGTTATGTCGAATGGATGCTGGAACGCGTGGCCCGCCACCCGGATTTTTCCTGGCCGGCGCCGGGCAAGCGCGACTGGACCGATCCGCCCGCCGATTGGGTCGGAACCCGTTATGAACACAAGGCCAAAAAACAAGGCTTGAAGCCGGTTTATCTCCGTTTCCTGCGCCGCCCCAGAAACTCCTAAGACCCTGGCAGAATTTCCGAAACCCTTGAATTCACCGGATCACGGGTATATATACGCCTTGCGTTCATGAGCGAACGTACTCGTTAAGTCCAAAAATTTAGTGGAATTGATGGGTGGGCCCGGGGGCCCGCCTTTTATTTTTGGAATTTCCCCCGGTTGGCGCTAAGGGAGCGCCGGTAAAAAACGGATTTATCGGATGGAACTGTCCGAGCGCGTTCAGCATTTGATTGAGCCGGCCATCGGCGAAATGGGCTTTGACATCGTCCGGGTACGGATTTCCGGCAAAAGGAAACTGTCGATGCAGGTTATGGTGGAACACCAAGATGGCCAGGGAATGACGGTAGACGACTGCGCCGCCGTCAGCCGCGCCATTTCGGCGCTGCTTGACGTCGAAGATCCGATCAACGACCCCTATACGCTTGAAGTCTCGTCGCCGGGGATCGACCGGCCCCTGCTCAGGGTCGGTGATTTCCAGCGATTTCAGGGGTTTCAGGCGAAGATCGAGACCACCCGGCCGGTTGACGGCCGGCGCCGTTTCAAGGGGGTTTTGCTGGGCGTCGACGGCGATACGGTGCGGATGATGGTTGACGGCGAAGAAGTGGACTTTCACCACCCGGACATTCACAAGGCGAAGCTGGTCATGACCGACGATTTGATCGCGGCAGCGGAGGAGAGCAAGAGGTTATGAGCGAATCCATGGAAGCGGGCGCCGCTCAGTCGCGCCCCGAACTGATCGAAGTGGCGGAAACCGTTGCCCGCGACAAGGGAATCGAACGCGAAGAGGTTTTGGAAGCCATGGAGCAGGCGATCCAGAAAGCCGGGCGCTCGAAATACGGCCATGAACACGACATTCGCGCCACCATCGACCGCCAGACGGGTGAAATCTCGCTGGTCCGCTACGTCGAGGTCGTGGAATCGGCGGACGACATCGAGAACGAGACCGCCCAGATCGACCTCGAGGCGGCGAAAAAGAGAGACAACAATGCCGAGCCCGGCGATTTTTTGGTCGACGCCCTGCCGCCCATCGATTTCGGGCGCATCGCCGCGCAGACGGCGAAGCAGGTGATCGTTCAGCGAGTCCGCGACGCCGAACGCAGCCGCCAGTACGAGGAATACAAGGACCGTACCGGCGAAATTGTTAACGGCCTGGTCAAGCGCATCGAATATGGCAACGTTATCGTCGACTTGGGCCGCGCCGAAGCCCTTCTCAGGCGAGACGAAACGATCCCCCGTGAACACTTCAACACCGGCGATCGGGTGCGCTCCTATATTGTCGATGTCCGAGAGGAAACCCGCGGCCCGCAGATCTTCCTGTCGCGCACCCACCCGCAATTCATGGCCAAGCTGTTTGCCCAGGAAGTGCCGGAAATCTACGACGGTATCATCGAGATCAAGGCGGTGGCCCGGGATTCGGGGTCGCGGGCCAAGATCGCGGTGATTTCCAACGATTCCAGCATCGACCCGGTCGGCCCGTGCATCGGCATGCGGGGCTCGCGCGTTCAGGCCGTCGTCGGCGAGCTCCAGGGCGAAAAAATCGACATCATCCAATGGTCCCCCGATCCGGCCGCCTTCATCGTCAATGCCCTGGCCCCGGCCGAGGTGGCCAAGGTCGTCCTCGACGAAGAGACCAACCGCATCGAGGTCGTGGTCCCCGACGAACAGCTCAGCCTGGCCATCGGCCGGCGGGGTCAAAACGTTCGCCTGGCCTCGCAGCTTTCCGGCTGGGACATCGACATTCTGACCGAAGCCGAGGAATCCGACCGCCGGACGGAGGAATTTAAGATCTGCTCGCAGATGTTCGTGGACTCCCTGGACGTTGACGACGTCATCGCCCATCTGCTGGTGACCGAGGGTTTTTCCACGGTCGAGGAAGTGGCCTTCGTTCCGGTCGAGGATATTGTCGGTATCGAGGGGTTTGATGAAGAGGTTTCCGAGGAACTGCGCGAACGGGCGCGCGCCTACCTGGCTCAGCAGGAAGAGGAACTGACACAGCGCCGCAAGGACTTAGATGTCAGCGACGATCTGGCCGAGGTCGAGGGCGTCACCCCGGCCCTGTTGGTGGGGCTGGGAGAAAACGGCCTCAAGACCCGTGACGACCTGGCGGATCTGGCGACCGAGGAGCTGCTGGAGCTCGCCCCCGCCGGATTGTTGACCGAAAGCAAGGCCAACGAAATCATCATGGCCGCGCGCGCCCATTGGTTCGAGGCCGAGGACGCGGAAAAAGCCGAAGACGCCGAGGAAGCGGAAGAAACGGCCGAGGAAAAAGCCGAGGACGCCGCCGGCGGTGAAAAACCGGAAAGCGGCTAAGGAGGCCGGACCCGCATGAGCAAAAGGCGGAACAGCATTAACGGCGGCAAAAACCGGTCCGGCGGGGCATCGCCGCTCCGCAAATGCATTGCCACCGGCGCCTTGAGGCCCAAGGACGAAATGCTGCGTTTTGTCGTCGGCCCGGACGGAAGCCTCGTTCCCGACCTGGACGGATGCCTGCCAGGGCGGGGATTATGGTTGAGTGCGGAGCGCGATATGGTAAATACAGCCTGCGCCAAGGGTCTTTTTTCGCGGGCTGCCCGGCATCGGGTCGAGGTTTCCACCGATTTAGCCGAGCAACTGGAAGGCCTGATGGTGCGTCGTTGCCTGGATTTGCTGGGCCTTGCCCGGCGGGCCGGCGAAGCGGTGGCCGGATTCGAAAAGGCTCGGGCTTGGCTCAGGGAAGGCAAGGGCGGGGTCCTTCTGCAGGCCCGGAACGGGGCCACCGACGGCCGGGAAAAAATCAAGGCGTTGGCTCCGGGCTTGGCGACGGTGGACCTGTTTGAGGCCCGGGAACTGGGCCGGGCCCTGGGCCGGGACAGCGCCGTCCATGTGGTGATGGCCGAGGGCCGGTTGGCCGAAAGCCTGATTGCCGAGGCCGGTCGTCTGACGGCTTATACCAAGGCGCTAGTAAGGACCGTTAAGTGAATGGCTGAGACCGAAGAGCAAGATAAAGGCGAAAAGCTGAGCTTGTCCCGGCCGGGCAAGCTTGAGCTCAAAAAGACCGTCAAGACCGGGCAGGTCCGGCAGAGCTTCTCGCACGGCCGCTCCAAGATGGTCACCGTCGAAGTGCGCAAGAAGCGCACCTTTGCCCCCGATGACGGCGGCCACATGACCGAAGTAACGGGTGAGCTGGAACAGGAAGTCGAGGAGCAGACCCCTGAGGATTTCAAGGTCCCGATCGGCAAAACCGCCGAGGAAGCCCTGTCGCCAGGCGGCGGCCCCAATCTGACGGTCGAGGAAAAAGCCGCCCGCGCCCGCGCCCTTGAAGATGCCAGGAAGACAGAGGAAATCGCTTCACCGGAACCGGTCCCTTCCGAAACGGATGCCGCGCCCGAGGACGAAAAAGGCCAACGGGCCGAAAAGGAAAAAGCCCGTCTGGCCGACGAAAAAGAAGAACGCCGCCGCGAGGAACAGGCCAAGGCGGCGGCCGCCGTAGCCGCCGCCAAGCTGGAGGCGTTGGAAGGCGATGATGAGGGCGAGGCGAAAGGCCGCGCCAAGTGGGGACCCGGCCGCGACGGCCGGCGGCCGCCGCCGACGAGACGGACCGAACGCCGCCGGCGGTCCGGAAAATTGACCATCGCCGAGGCGCTTGGCGACAACGAAAAGCGCACCCGCAGCCTGGCCTCCATCAAGCGCGCCCGGGAGAAGGAAAAACAGCAACAGCAGCAGCTTCTTTCCGAGGGACAAAAGGTCATCCGCGAGGTCGTCATTCCCGAATCCATCACCGTTCAGGAACTGTCCAACCGCATGGCCGAACGGGCCGCCGACGTCATCAAGGCGTTGATGAAAATGGACGTGATGGCGACCATCAACCAAACCATCGATGCCGACACGGCGGAATTGGTGGTCGCCGAATTCGGCCACAAACTGAAACGCGTCTCCGAAGCCGATGTGGAACTCGGCCTCAAGGGCGAGGAGGACAAGGATTCGGCTCTGGTTCCCCGGGCGCCGGTTGTTACGGTGATGGGCCATGTGGACCACGGCAAGACGTCGCTGTTGGACGCGCTCCGCAAAACCGACATGGCGGCCCACGAAGCCGGCGGTATTACCCAGCACATCGGCGCCTACCAAGTTGTTATGGCGACTGGGGACAAAATCACCTTTATCGACACGCCGGGCCACGAGGCCTTTACCGATATGCGCGCCCGCGGCGCTTCGGTCACCGATATCGTTGTCCTGTGCGTCGCCGCCGACGACGGCGTTATGCCGCAGACCGTTGAAGCCATCGACCACGCCAAGGCCGCCGGGGTGCCGATCATCGTCGCCATCAACAAAATCGACAAACCCGAAGCCGACGCCAACCGCGTCCGCAACGAGCTGTTGCAGCATGAAATGGTGGTTGAGGAAATGGGCGGCGATATCCTGACGGTCGAGATTTCAGCGAAGGAAAAAATCAATCTCGACAAGCTTGAAGAAGCGATCCTTTTGCAGACGGAGCTTCTGGACCTCAAGTCCAACCCCGGCCGGCCGGCCGAAGGCGTCGTCGTCGAAGCCAAGATGGAACAGGGCCGGGGTTCGGTGGCGACCGTCCTGGTGCAGCGCGGCACCCTGAGGCTCGGCGACATCTTCGTCGCCGGCTCGGAATGGGGGCGTGTCCGGGCCTTGATCGACGCCAACGGCGAGAACCTTGAAGAAGCGGGCCCCTCCGTGCCGGTGGAGGTTCTGGGGCTGAACGGCACGCCAGCCGCCGGCGACGAGGTTGCCGTCGTCGAAAACGAAGCCCGGGCCCGCGAAGTCGTCGATTTCCGCCAACGCCGGCTGCGCGACGACAAGGCCGCCGCCGGCGGCCGCGGGACGCTCGAGCAGATGTTCGAAAATATCATGAATGGCAGCGAAATCCAGGCGCTGCCGGTGGTCATCAAGGCCGACGTTCACGGCTCCGTCGAGGCGATTTTTGGGGCCCTGGAAAAACTCGCCACCGAGGAAGTCAAGATCCAGGCGCTGCATTCGGCGGTCGGCGGCATCAACGAATCCGACATCACCCTTTCCAAGGCGTCCGGCGCCTTGATCATCGGCTTCAATGTCCGCGCCAATCCCCAGGCCCGCGAAATGGCGCGCCAGGAAAACATTGAAATCCGTTACTATTCGGTCATTTACGACCTCATCGACGACCTGAAGAAAGCGCTTTCCGGGATGTTGGCGCCGACGATCAAGGAAAACCTGCTGGGCTATGCTGAAATCCGAGAGGTCTTCCATGTCTCCAAGGTCGGCAAGATCGCCGGCTGCATGGTGACGGAAGGCCTGGTCAAGCGCGGCGCCCTCGTGCGGCTGGTCCGCGACGACGTGGTCATCCATGAGGGCGAACTCAGCCAGCTCAAGCGCTTCAAGGACGACGCCAAGGAAGTCAAGGACGGCTCGGAGTGCGGCATGGCGTTCGCCAATTACCAGGACATCCAGCAGGGCGACATGATCGAATGCTTCGAGACCGAAGAAATCGCCCGTCAACTATAGGCGCCCAACCCGCGCCCTAGTGGACTCCATCCACTGAGCCGCCATCCACTAAACCGCCTTTAAGCTATTCGAGGACTCACATGAGCAAAGGGGACGCCAAGGCCCCCAGCCAGCGCCAACTCCGGGTCGGCGAGGAACTGCGCCATGCATTGGCGTGGATCTTGAAACGCGGCGACATCCGCGACCCGGGGCTGGCCGGCGTTGCCGTGACCGTTACCGAGGTCCGGGTTTCGCCGGACCTCCGCAACGCCAGGGCTTTCGTGATGCCGCTCGGCGGCGGCGAAATCGAGGACGTGGTGGCGGCGCTCAACCGGGCCGCGCCCTTCCTGCGCCGACAGATGGGCAAGGCGGTTAAATTGAAATACCTGCCCGGGCTCAATTTCATCGCCGATAAGTCCTTCGATCAGGCCGGGCGCATCCACGACCTGTTGAAGGATCCGTCCGTGGCCCGCGATCTGGCCTCGGGAAACGAAACCGGGAACGAAAACGATGGGACGTAAGCGCCGCGGCAAGGCGATCCACGGCTGGATCATTATCGACAAGCCTAAGGGGCTCAGCTCCAGCGCCGTCGTCGGCCGCGTCCGCCGGCTGACCGGCGCCGCCAAGGTCGGCCACGCCGGCACCCTGGACCCCCTGGCGACGGGGGTCCTGCCGATGGCGCTGGGCGAGGCGACGAAGACCGCGTCCTACCTGATGGATGGTGCCAAGGCGTACCGGTTCACCGTCCGCTGGGGGGAACAGCGCGACACCGACGACGCCGAGGGAACCATCGTTAAGACAAGCGACGTCAGGCCGACAAAGGAACAAATCCTTGCCGTCCTCGGGAACTTTATAGGCGATATCGAGCAGGTGCCGCCGGTGTTCTCGGCAATCAAGATTGACGGCAAGCGGGCCTATGAGTTGGCCCGGGCCAACCGGGCGCCCGAGATGAAACCGCGGACGATCCATATCGAGGACTTACGGCTCCTGGGTCTGCCCGACGGGGACCACGCCGAGTTCGAGGCGGTTTCGGGTAAGGGCGCCTACATGCGCAGCCTGGCCCGCGACATGGCGGCGGCGCTCGGCACCGTCGGCCATATCGCCCAATTGCGCCGAACCGCGGTCGGGCCTTTTGACGAAAAACAGGCGATTTCGCTGGATAAACTGGAAACGCTCAGGCATAGTGCGCCGCTCTCGGAGCACCTGCTGTCCGTCGAGACCGCGCTGGACGACATCCCGGCACTGGCCCTGACGGAAACAGAGGCCCGGAAGCTAAGCCGCGGTCAGGCCATTCCGGTGCTGCCGGTGGCCAGCCGGTCTCCTCTCAAGAACATCAGCCAGGGCGATGTCGTTCGCGCTATGGCGGAGGGCAGGCTGGTGGCGTTGGCAAAAATCAATGGGGGGGAAATCCGTCCCTTCCGCGTTATGAACCTTTGACGTTCGGAGTACACGATGTCGGTAACCGCAGAGCGGAAGCAGGAACTCATCAAGGAGTTCGCTGTCAAGAAGGACGATACCGGTTCGCCGGAGGTGCAGGTGGCGATTCTTTCGGAACGCATTGTCAACCTCACCGAACATTTGAAAATTCACAAGAAAGATTTTCACTCGCGCCGCGGCCTGCTGATGATGGTGGGCCTGCGCCGTCGGCTGCTCGATTACGTTAAATCGAAACAGGTCTCACGCTATGAGGATCTGGTCAAACGCCTCGGCCTGCGCCGGTGATGACCCCGGCGGCCCGATGATTGCCCGAAGTTGGCCGGAAGTTGGCCTGAAGTTGGTATGTACGAAGGATGAGAGAACTTGATGTCCGTTGGGATGAGAGAGCTTGTTGTCCGTAGGAAGGAATGAAATAGATGTTTAAGGAATACAGAAAAGAAATCGAATGGGGCGGCCGGCCCCTGATCCTGGAGACCGGAAAAATCGCCCGTCAGGCCGACGGCGCCGTGATGGCGACGTACGGCGACACCAAGGTGCTGTGCACCGTGGTCGGGGAAACATCGCCGAGGCCGGGACTCGACTTTTTCCCGTTGGCGGTCCACTACCAGGAGAAGACCTTTGCCGCCGGCAAGATTCCGGGCGGCTTTTTCAAACGCGAAGGCCGGCCCAGCGAGAAGGAGACATTGACCTCTCGCCTGATCGACCGGCCCATCCGGCCGTTGTTCGCCAAGGGTTTCAGCAACGAAACCCAGGTCATCTGCACGGTGTTGACCCACGATCTGGAAAACGATCCCGACATCGTCGCCATGGTCGGCACGTCGGCGGCGCTGACCATTTCGGGGCTGCCGTTCATGGGCCCCATCGGCGGCGCCCGGGTCGGATACATCGCCGGCGAATACGTGCTGAACCCGCAAGTCGACGAGATGTCCATCACCGAGTTGGACCTGATCGTCGCCGGCACCCGCGAAGGCGTGCTGATGGTGGAATCCGAGGCTTCCCAGTTATCGGAAGAGGTGATGCTGGGCGCCGTGATGTTCGGCCACCAGAACATGCAGCCGGTCATCGACGCCATCATCGATCTGGCCGAAGCCTGCGCCAAGGAACCCCGCGAATTGCCGAAAGATCCCGAGGGCAAGGCGGCCCTGGCCGAAAGGGTCAAGGCTTCCGTCGAGGCCGATTTGCGGGCCGCCTACAAGGAAACCGTGAAAACCGACCGTGTCGAGAAACTCAACGCCGCCAAGGACCGCGTCGGCGAAGAGCTGGCGGCGGACGAAAGCCTGGACGGGGAACTGGTCGCCGATACCCTCGGCGATATCCTGAAGGACCTGGAAAAGAACATCGTCCGCAAGGATATCCTGAAGACCGGCCAACGCATCGACGGCCGCGACACCAAGACCGTGCGGCCGATCTCGGTCGAGGTCGGAAGCCTGCCCCGGACCCACGGCTCGGCACTGTTTACCCGCGGCGAGACCCAGGCCATAGTGGTGACGACGCTGGGCACCGGACAGGACGAACAGATCATCGACGGCTTGGCCGAGGATTACCGCGAACACTTCATGCTGCATTACAATTTCCCGCCCTATTCGGTGGGCGAGGCCGGTCGCTTCGGCTTTACCGGGCGGCGCGAGGTCGGTCACGGAAAGCTGGCGTGGCGGGCAATCCGTCCGTTGCTGCCGTCGAAGGAAGACTTCCCCTACACCATCCGCGTAGTGTCCGAGATCACCGAATCCAACGGGTCGTCCTCGATGGCCACCGTGTGCGGCGCGTCGCTGTCGTTGATGGACGCGGGCGTTCCGCTGGCCAAGCCGGTGGCCGGCATCGCCATGGGCCTGATCAAGGACGACGACTTCGCCGTGCTGTCGGACATCCTCGGCGACGAAGACCATCTGGGCGACATGGACTTCAAGGTCGCCGGCACCGAGAACGGGATCACGTCCCTGCAGATGGACATCAAGATCACCTCGATCACCGAGGAGATCATGAAGGTGGCGCTGTCCCAGGCCCGCGACGGCCGTCTGCATATCCTGGGCGAGATGGCCAAGGGGCTGGGTTCGGCCCGCCAGGACATCAGCGAAAACGCGCCCCGGATCACGATGATCAAGATCAATAAGGACAAGATCCGCGAAGTCATCGGACCGGGCGGCAAGATGATCCGCGAAATCTGCGAGGTCACTGGCACCAAGATCGACCTCGATGACGACGGCACCGTGAAGGTCGCCGCCGTCGACCAGAAAGCGACGGAAGCCGCCATCAAATGGATCCGCAGCATCACCGCCGAGCCCGAAGTCGGCGCCCTTTACACGGGCAAGGTGGTGAAGACCATGGACTTCGGCGCCTTCGTCAACTTCATGGGGTCGAAGGACGGCCTGGTTCACATATCCGAACTGGCGCCCGAAAGGGTCGGCAAGACCACCGATGTCGTCAACGTCGGCGACGAGGTTAAGGTCAAGCTGATCGGCATCGACGACCGCGGCAAGGTCAAATTGTCGATGAAAGCCGTCAATCAGGAAACCGGCGAGGAAATCCCGGGCCAGTCTTCGGGCAGGCGGGCCGCGCGCTAGAGTACTCTCCACCCAGATTAACCCGCTCTGATGTCCGGTCGGCGAGGCGGACCGTCAGGCGTCACGCGAAGCGCGATGCGGCACCCTGGGGGCACGGGGGTGTCCCCCGGAAACCCCGGGGGCGAGCGGGACAACGCAGCGGACGCCCGCCGACTGGCATGCCTAAGGCGACAGGCCCTTTCGGG
>NZAZ01000115.1 GCA_002686255.1 Rhodospirillaceae bacterium | reverse complement strand
GGTCAACTGCGCCGTCATCAACGGCGGCGACGGCAGCCACGAACACCCGACCCAGGCGTTGCTGGACGCGCTCACCATCCGCCAGCGGCGGGGCACGCTGAGCGGCCTTCAGGTCGCCATCTGCGGCGATATCCTGCATTCCCGGGTCGCCAGGTCGAATATTCACCTGTTTAACACCATGGGCGCGCGGGTCAGGCTGATCGCGCCCAAGACCCTGATCCCGCCCGAGGTCGAGCGGCTGGGCGTCGAGGTTTTTCACGACATGAACGAAGGCCTCGGGGACTGCGACATCGTGATGATGCTGCGCCTGCAACGCGAACGCATGCACGGCAATTTCCTGCCTTCCATCCGCGAATACTTCCATTTCTTCGGCCTCGATTACGAGAAACTCTCGAATGCCAAGGAAGACGCGCTGATCATGCACCCGGGGCCGATGAACCGGGGCGTCGAGATCGACACCGACGTCGCCGACGACGTCGGGCGCAGCGTCATCCGCGAACAGGTGGAAATGGGGGTCGCCGTCAGGATGGCGGTGCTGGAGCTGCTGGCGCTCAATCCCCATAACGGAGGCGACGGCTGATGGCGCCCCGCAACGATACTTCCACGGACCAGGTCGCCTACGTCAACGCCCGGCTGCTCGACCCGGCGGCGGGTGTGGATGCAACCGGCGGGGTGTTGACCGACGGCGAGGCGATCGCCGACGCAGGCCCGGGAGTGACGAAAAAGAAAGCGCCCAAGGACGCCCGGATCGTCGATTGCCAGGGCAAGTGCCTGGGCCCGGGACTGGTCGACATACGAGTCGAGCTCGGCGACCTGGCGGCGACGGTGGAAGCCGCCGTCTCGGGTGGGGTGACGTCGATGGTCTGCCTGCCGACCCCGGAACTGGTCATCGACGACATGTCGGAGGTCGAGTTCGTCGCCCGGCGGGCGCGCAAGCTGGGCTTGGCCAAGGTCTATCCCTACGGCGCCGTGACCAAGGGCCTGGAGGGCAAGGAGCTGGCCGAGATGGGGTTGCTGGCCGAAGCCGGCGCCGTCGCCTTTACCGACGGCGAACGCGCCGTCGCCGACGCCCAGACCATGCGCCGGGCCATGAGCTATGCCTCGACCTTCGGGCTGATGATCGTCCAGCATCCGGAAGAGCCGAGCCTCGCCGCCGACGGCGCCATGAACGCCGGCGAAACGGCGACGCGGCTGGGCCTGTTCGGAATCCCGAAGGAGGCGGAAGTGATTATGGTCGAGCGCGACCTGCGCCTGGCCTCCCTCACCGGCGGGCGGCTGCATATCGCCCACGTGTCGACGGCGGAAACGATCGACGCCCTGCGCCGGGCCAAGGCCGACGGGTTGAACGTCACCTGCGACACCGCGCCGCCCTACTTCGCCCTCAACGAGACCGCCATCGGCGATTACCGGACCTTCGCCAAGCTGTCGCCGCCCTTGCGCGCCGAACAGGACCGCCAGGCCGTCGTCGAGGGCCTGGCGGACGGCACCATCGACGCCATCGCGTCGGACCACACGCCCCGGGACGAGGAATCGAAGCGCCTGCCATTCGCCCAGGCCGCCCCCGGCGGCATCGGGCTCAATACGCTGCTGGCGGTGTCTCTGGAACTGCACCACAACGGGCACCTGAGCCTTTTGGAGGTGCTGAAGCTGGTGACCTCGGCGCCGGCCGGGCTGATGGGGCTGCCGGCCGGGAAACTTGAAAAAGGGGCGCCGGCGGACCTGGTGCTGTTCGACCCGGACGAAGGCTGGAAGGTCGACGCCGACAAGCTTGTCGGCAAGGCCCAGAACTCGCCCTTCGACCGCCGGCCGGTGCAGGGCCGGGTGCTGAAGACCGTCATCGACGGACGCCTGGTTTTCGAACCGGACGCCTGAGGATCCTTTTTTATGTTTCCCCCGAGCGGACCCGTTGCCGGTTTCTCGCCCGCCCTTTTCGCCGTTATCGCCGCCGGTTATCTGATCGGCTCCATTCCCTTCGGGCTGGTGCTGACGCGCCTGGCCGGGCTCGGCGACATCCGCCGGATCGGGTCCGGCAACATCGGCGCCACCAACGTGCTCCGGACCGGCAACAAGGCGTTGGCGGCGGCGACGCTGCTGCTCGACGGCGGCAAGGGGGCGCTGGTGGTGCTGGTGGTATCCAGGAACTGGGGCTTCGTCGGACTCATGGATGCCGGGCTTTTCGCCGGCCTGGCCACGGTGCTCGGCCATAACTTTCCGGTGTGGCTGAAATTCAGGGGCGGCAAGGGGGTGGCGACGACCCTGGGCGTGCTGTTGGGATCATTGTTCCCGGTCGGCGTCGTCGCCTGCGGGGCGTGGCTGCTGACGGCGGCGGTGTTCCGCTATTCGTCCCTGGCGGCGTTGGTGGCGCTGACGGCGGCGCCCGCCTATGCGGCCTGGATCGGCGCCTATCCGGTGGCCCTGGCCGCCGGGGTCTTGGCGTTGCTGTCGATTTTCGCCCACCGCGCCAACATCGAACGCCTGATCCGGGGCCAGGAACCGAAAATCGGCGGCGGGGCCGGCGCCTGATTAAAACCTTTGCCGGATGCCGCGGTATTAATGGCGGGCGGTCAACGTCAACGGGTCTTGGCGCGTTTGTTTCACCCCATCCGCCGATGGTTGGGAAGATGTTGAAATAACCGATTGCCACGAAGGATAACGGCCATGCGAATTCCGACTCACCCCGGCCTGGTGATCAAGGAAGAACTTCAGGCTCGAAACATGAGCGCCAATCAACTCGCTCGTGAACTCGGCGTTCCCGCAAACCGCATCAGCGAAATCATCCGGGGCCGGCGGCGGGTCACCGCCGAAACGGCGCTTCGCCTGGCCACGTATTACGGCAACAGCCCCGAATTTTGGATGCGCCTGCAAATGAACCACGACCTTGGGCGCGCCGCCGCCGAACACGGCAAGGAAATCAAACGCGGCGTCCATAAGGCCGCCTGACGTTTCCATTTTCCAGATTTCCGCAGACTTTCGGCGGGTATTTCCACGGGCGGGAAAACCCTCTAAACTGTATACAATCCGTCCAACGGTCGGAAAAAACGTAAGATTTTCCCACCTCCCCACACGGCGGGAAACCCGAAAACCCGGGAAGGACCACCATGCCCGACGGCACCGATTCGAAAAACAAGAAGACCCCCGGCAAAGCCCCGGACAAAGCAAAAGCGGCGCTGACCCAGGCCGGCGACGATTTCCAGGCAAGCCCGGTGGGGCAATCCTTCAACCGCCGCGGCCTTTCCTATGTTTTACGGCTGGGGTTGATCGGCGCCGTCGCCGCCGCCGCCCTTATCCTCGGCGGCCGCGAGATCTATAACCGGATCAATTTCGTCTACGCCTACGATTCGCGCATCGACGCCGACCTGATCATCGTATCGAGCCGCGTCGCCGGGTGGGTGACGTCCCTGGAAGTCACCGAAGGCAGCGAAATTTCAAAAGGCACCATGCTGGCGTCCATCGACAGCCGCGAGTCCAAGTTGCGTCTGTCCGAATTGGAGGCTCAGCTTCTGGGCATGGAAGCCGAAGGCGAGCGCCTGGCGGCCGAAAGGCGGCTCATCGACAGGCAGACCACCAGCCTCTATTCGTCCGAACTGTCGCGGTTGGAGGCCGCCAAGGTCGTGGTATCGTCCCTGGCGCCGCAGTTGAGGCTGGCCAAGCGGGAGTATCAGCGGGCCCAGAAGCTGTTCGAACGCAAGGTCTTCTCGCGCCGCCAGCTTGACCAGGCGGATAACGCCGAACAGCAGATCGAACGCCAGCACCGGATCGCCGCCGCCGAGTTGAAGGCGGCCCGGGCGAAGCTTGAGGAAGCCCAGGCCGAACGCTCACGCCTCGACGTGCTGGACGGCGACAGGAACATGCTCAAGCACCGCAAGGCCGAGCTTATGGCGAAGCTGGAACACCAGAAGCTGGACCTCTCCGACCGCACCATCAAAAGCCCGGTTAACGGCGTCGTCGACAAGACTTTCATCAAGGCCGGCGAGTACGTGACCCCGGGCCAGCGCCTGGCGCTGGTGCATGATCCGTCGAAAATCTGGATCGAGGCCAACATCAAGGAAACCGAGATTCGCAAGCTCAGGATCGGCCAGAAGGTCGAGGTCAGCATCGACGCCTATCCGGATACCGGGTTCGAGGGCCGGGTGTTGAGCGTCGGCAACACCACCACCAGCGAATTCGCGCTTTTGCCGAGCCCCAACCCGAGCGGCAATTTCACCAAAATCACCCAGCGCCTGCCCGTGCGCATCGCCATCGAACAGCGCCACGGCCTGTTGCGCCCCGGCATGATGGTCGAAATCTACATTGACGTCCGCAACCCAGACCGTTGAGCAGCATTTCGCCCGCTATGGGCCGGGTTACCGCTGGCTGGTAACCATCGGCGGCCTGTTGGGCGCCATGTTGATGATCCTGTCGGCGACCATGGTCAACGTCGCCGTGCCGTCCATCATGGGCGCCTTCGGCGTCGGCCAGGACCTGGCGCAATGGGCGTCGACGGCGTTCCTGGCGACGATGGTGGCAAGCCAGCTTTTGAATACCTGGATTGTGACCGCCTTCGGACAGCGGTTCACGTTCTCGATGACCTTGGTCGTCTTCACCATCGGGTCGCTGATCTGCGCCGCCAGCCCGACCATCGAGGTGCTGATCGTCGGCCGCATCCTGCAGGGCTTTTCGGCCGGCGTCATTCAGCCGCTGGTGATGGCCACCATCATCACCGTGTTTCCCGCCGACCGCCGCGGCTTCGCCATGGGGCTTTACGGCATGGGGGTGACCCTGGCCCCCAGCTTCGGGCCCCTGGTCGGCGGCATCACCATCGACGCCATGACCTGGCGGGACATCTTCCTGATACCCTTGCCGCTGGTCGGCGTCGCCTTCGTCATGGGCCTGATGTTCATGCCGGGCAGGAAATTTCCGCGCCGGCTGCCTGAATTCGACTGGGCCGGGTTCGCGCTTTTGTGCGTGGCGCTGGTGTGCCTGATGACCGGCGTCGGCAACGGACAACGCTGGGGATGGAGTTCGAACGATATCGTGATGTTGTTCGTTGTCGGATTCTCAACCGCCTTCGCCTTCGTCTATTGGCAGGTCCGGACCCGCTCGCCGATTCTCGATCTCAAGCTCTATCTCAATCCCCGCTTCGCCGCCGCCATGGCCATCGCGTTCGCCTTCGGCGCCGGCAATTTCGCGTCGAACTACGCGATCCCGGTGTTCACCCAGACGGTCCAGGGCTTCACCGCCACCCGGGCCGGCCTGGTGCTGGTGCCGGCGGGGCTGTTGCTGGTCGTCATGATCCCGTTCTCGGGCCGGCTCGCCGATGTGGTGCCCGAACACCAGCCGATCATGATCGGCATCGCCGTGTTCGCGCTGGCGGCCTATTTCCTCGCCGGCTCCGACGTCAACACGCCGTTTCTGATGATGGCGCTGTTCGCCGTCGGCAGCCGCTTAGGGCTGGGCCTGGTCATGCCCAACATGGGCTCGGCGGCGATGAAGGCGATTTCCAGCGAAAGGCTCAACCAGGGCGCCGGAACCTACAACTTCACCCGCCAATTGGGCGGCGCCTTCGGCGTCAATGGGCTGGTGGTGGTGATCGAACAGCGCACCGAAGTCCACGCCGACGCGCTGACCGCCACCCAAACCCCGGCCAACAGCCTGACCCGGGAACTGTTGGACAAGATCGAACGGCTGTTGTCGGAATCGGGCCTGCCCGAGGCCATGCAACAGACAGGCGCCCTCGATTACCTGGGCCACGTCATCAACGCCCAGGCCTGGACCTTCGGATTCCAGGACGCCTTCATGGTCATCGCCCTGGTCTTCGTCGCCGCCCTGATCCCGGCCTGGGTGCTCCGGCGGACGAAAGCGGCGGTGGTGGCTTAGGCCGCTTAGCGTCTTTGCATCTTTTCATTTTCAGTTGCACCATCGCGATTTTCCCTTGCCAGACAACCCTTGTCTGTAATAGAACATAACAAGAACCATATGCGGTGAAAGCCTCCTCCCCTTGACGCCGCCCGAGAACCTGGACCACCCTCGCCCGCCATGTCCGACGAAAACAAATCCCGCCCGCAAGCGCTTTCCGAGGCCGAAAAGCTGGACTGGCTCAGGCTGATCCGGTCCGACAACGTCGGGCCGATCACGTTTTATAAGCTCCTGGAACGGTTCGCCACCGCCCGGGCGGCCCTGGAAGCGCTGCCGGACCTGGCGCGCCACGGCGGCGGCAAGCGCCTCAAGGTTTTCTCGAAGGCCCAGGCCGAGGCCGAGGTGGAGGCCCTGGAACGGATCGGCGCCCGCCTCGTCAGCCGGGGCGGTCCCGACTATCCGCCGCTCCTCGCCCACATCGAGGACGCGCCGCCGCTGATCGGCGTCCTCGGCCACGCGCATCTTTTGGCCAAGAAGGCGATCGCCGTCGTCGGCGCCCGCAACGCCTCGGTCAACGGCTGCCGCTTCGCCCGCAAGATCGCCGCCAATCTCGGCCAAGGCGGGCTGTTGGTGGTTTCGGGCATGGCCCGGGGCATCGACGCCGCGGCCCATGAAGGCACCATCGCCACCGGGACGCTGGCGGTGCTGGGCGGCGGCCTCGACGTGGTGTATCCGAAGGAAAACTCCACCCTTTATGAAAAAATTGTCGCCGAAGGCGCCCTGATCTCCGAGGTCCCTCCCGGCGCCCGGCCCCTGGCCCGTCATTTCCCCCGCCGCAACCGTCTGATTTCGGGCATCGCCCGGGGCGTCGTCATCGTCGAGGCGAGCCCGCGCTCGGGGTCGCTGATCACCGCCCGGATGGCGTTGGAACAGGGCCGCGAGGTCTTTGCCGTCCCCGGATCGGCCGTCGACCCCCGGGCGCGCGGAACCAACCATTTGATCCGCCAAGGCGCGATTTTGACGGAATCGGCCGAAGACGTGTTTCAGGCCCTGAACGAAGCCGAAAGGACGCCGTTAAAGGAACGCGAACCTTTTGATTTCAAAGAAGTTTCCCTGGGCGCGCCGGCACCGGACGAGGTCGAGGAAACCCGCGGCGCCATTGAAAAAAGCTTAAGCCCAACGCCGTCTTTAGTTGACGAAATCATCCGTAACTGCCAATTCTCCCCCCCCGTCGTGTCCTGGGTGCTCCTGGAATTGGAGTTGGCGGGCCGTCTCGAACGTCACCCGGGCAATCAAGTTTCACTCATACAGGGTCCATAAGAACCTTAAAAAAAACCCAGCGGAGACCCATGACCAACGTCGTCATCGTCGAGAGCCCGGCCAAGGCCAAGACCATCAACAAATACCTGGGCCAGGATTACAAAGTGCTGGCCAGTTATGGCCACGTCCGCGACCTGCCGTCCAAGGACGGATCGGTGCGCCCCGAGTCCGACTTCGAAATGGATTGGGAAATCGACGACAGGGCCAAAAAGCACCTGAAGGAAATCGCCGAGGCGGTCAAGAGCGCCGATCGCCTGTATCTGGCCACCGACCCGGACCGCGAGGGCGAGGCCATTTCCTGGCACGTGCGCGAGGTGCTGGAGACCGCCAACGCGCTTACCGGCGTCGACGTCAAGCGGGTCGTCTTCAACGAGGTCACCAAGTCCGCCATCCTCAAGGCCTTCGAGCATCCCCGGGAACTGGACACCGAACTGGTCGATGCCTACCTGGCGCGCCGGGCGCTCGATTACCTCGTCGGCTTCACCCTGTCGCCGGTGCTGTGGCGCAAGCTGCCGGGCAGCAAGTCCGCCGGGCGCGTGCAGTCGGTGGCGTTGCGGCTCATTTGCGAACGCGAAACCAAGATCGAGAATTTCGAACCCAGGGAATACTGGACCGTCGAGGCCGTCTTCGAAACGCCCGGGGGCGAAACCGTCGAGGCCCTGCTGACCCATCTGGACGGCCATAAGCTCGGCAAGATGGACATCGGCGGCGAGGCCCGGGCCCAGGCCGCCGTCGACGCCGCCCAGGCCCGCGATTTCACCGTCGCCAAGGTCGAACAGAAACAGACCCGGCGCCATCCGGCGCCGCCCTTCACCACCTCGACCCTGCAGCAAGAGGCGTCGCGCAAGCTCCGGATGACGGCCAAGCGCACCATGCAGGTGGCCCAGCGCCTCTACGAGGGCGTCAGCATCGGCGGCGAGACAGTGGGGCTGATTACCTATATGCGGACCGACGGCGTGCAGATAGCGGGCGAAGCCATCGCCGCCGCCAGGGCCCTGATCGGCGGCGACTTCGGAGACAATTACGTTCCGGACAAGGCCCGGGTCTATAAATCCAAGGCCAAGAACGCCCAGGAAGCGCACGAAGCCATCCGCCCGACCGACGCCTTCCGCCGCCCCCGCAACGTTTCCGCCTATCTGGACGACGACCAGAACCGCCTTTATCAACTGATCTGGAACCGTGCCGTCGCCAGCCAGATGGAATCCGCGGTCCTCGACCAGGTATCGGCGGATATCGGGTCGCCCGACGCAGAGGTGGTCTTCCGGGCCACCGGATCAACGCTTGTCTTCGACGGCTTCTACAAGCTTTACCGGGAGGGCAAGGACGACTCGGAAAACGGCAACGGCGAAAAAATTCTGCCCAAACTGACCCCGGGCCAGGGCCTTGAACGGCGAACGGTGACCCCGGAACAACACTTCACCCAGCCGCCGCCGCGCTTTACCGAAGCCAGCCTGGTGAAAAGGCTGGAGAAACTGGGCATCGGCCGGCCGTCCACATACGCTTCCATCATCTCCGTGCTTCAGGACCGCAACTACGTGAAACTGGAAAAGCGCCGGTTTGAGCCCGTCGACCGGGGGCGTCTGGTGACCGCTTTCCTTGACAGTTATTTCACCCGCTACGTTGAATACGACTTCACCGCCGAGCTGGAGGAAAAGCTGGACGATATTTCCGGCGGCCGCATCGATTGGAAGGTGGTGCTCCGGGATTTCTGGGATGCCTTCAACAACGCCGTCGCCGAAACCAAGGACCTGAGGGTTTCCGAGGTCCTGGACAAGCTGGATGAGCTGCTGGGTCCGCACTTTTTCCGCCCCGGCGAAGACGGTTCCGATCCGCGCCAATGCCCGTCCTGCGACGACGGGCGGCTGAACCTGAAGCTGGGCAAGTTCGGCGCCTTCATCGGCTGTAATAATTACCCCGATTGCAAGTTCACCCGGCCGCTGGAGGTCGCCAACGGCAACGGCGGCGGCGAGGCGTCGACCGCCAACGGGCCGAAGGAACTGGGCCCCGATCCCGAAACCGGCGACATGGTGACGCTCCGCAAGGGGCCCTATGGCTTTTACGTGCAGCGGGGCGAGGAAACCGCCGACGGCAAGAAAAAGATCAAGCCCAAGCGGTCTTCCGTGCCCAAGGACATGAACCCGGCGGATATCGACCTGGCGAGTGCGCTCGGTCTGTTGAGCCTGCCCCGCGACATCGGCCCCGACCCCGAAACCGGCGACATGATCACCGCCGGGCTCGGCCGTTTCGGACCCTTCATCAAGGTCGGCGGCACTTATGTGTCGTTGAAGGGCGAAGACGACGTCTTGACCATTGGGTTGAACCGGGCCGTGCACCTGTTGGCGGACGCGCCCCGGAAAGCGCCGCCGAAGGAGTTGGGCATGCATCCCGACGACGACAGGCCGGTGGTCCGGAAAGCCGGCCGTTGGGGGCCCTATGTGCAGCACGGCCGGCTGATGGCGACGCTGCCGAAGGGAACCGACCCCGACACCGTGACCCTGGAGCAAGCCATCGAGCTTCTGGCGGCGAAGGCGGCGAAAGGCGGCAAGGGCGCGAAAAAGAAGAAAAAGGCGGCGCCCGGGAAAAAGAAAACCGCCGCCAAAAAGAAACCGGCGCCGAAGAAAACCGAAACCGCCGCCGTCCGGAACGAATAAGCCGTTGACCAAGAAATCCCCTAAGCCGGCCAAAAAATCCCCCTTCCCCAGCCGTGAAGAAATCCTGCAATTCATCCAATCGAGCCCCAAGCGGATCGGCAAGCGCGAGATCGCCCGCGCCTTCAAGCTCGACTCGCGCCAGAAGATGGCCCTGAAAAATGTGCTTCGCGAAATGGAGCTGGACGGCACCCTTGAAAGGGACCGGGGCCGGCGCGTGCGGGCACCCGAAGCCCTGCCGCCGGTGGCGGTGGTCGAAATCACCGGCACCGACATGGACGGCGAACTGCTGGCCCGGCCCGTGGCCTGGGACGGCGACGGCGAAGTGCCCCGGATCTATATGGTCCCGGGCCGCCGCAGGCATCCGGCGCCCGGCCCCGGCGACCGGGTGCTGGCGCGTCTGACCCCCATCGGCGACGGCGAATTCGAAGGCCGGACCATCCGCGCCATCGCCTCGGCCCCGCGCCAGATCCTGGGGATCTTCGAAACCATCGGCGGGGAAGGACGGCTCCGGCCCACGGACAAGCGCTCCAGGGGCGAGTTCGCCGTCGATCCCCGCGATACGCTCGATGCCGAACCCGGAGACCTGGTTCGGGCCGAGCCTTTGCGCGGGCGGCGGCTGGGCCTCCGCCAGGCCCGGATCGTCGAGGTCCTTCACGGCGGCGAAGGCCCGACCGCGCCGTCGATGATCGCCATTGCCGATTACGACCTGCCGACCCGTTTTACGGCCGAGGCGGAAAAACAGGCCGCCCAGGCCGGCCCGGCGCCTGAAAAGGACCGCGACGACTTCCGGTCCCTGCCGCTGGTCACCATCGACGGCGCCGACGCCCGCGATTTCGACGACGCGGTGTGGGCGGAGCCGGACCCGGACAAGAAAAATCCCGGCGGCTGGCATCTGCTGGTCGCCATCGCCGACGTCGCCTGGTACGTGCGCTCCGGCGACGCCTTGGACCGGGACGCCTATCAGCGCGGCAATTCGGTCTATTTTCCCGACCGGGTGGTGCCGATGCTGCCCGAAGCCCTTTCCAACGGCTGGTGTTCGCTGGTGCCGGGCGAGGACCGGCCCTCAGTCGCCGTCCATCTTTGGATCGACGCCTCGGGAAAACTGCTGCGCCACCAATTCCGCCGCGGCGTCATGCGTTCCGCCGCCAGGCTGACCTATGAACAGGCCCAGGCGGCCCGCGACGGCAACCCCGACAAGACCACGGGGCCGCTTCTGGATACGGTGATCGACCCTCTTTTCGGCGCTTATCAAGCGTTGCTCCGGGGCCGCACGGCGAGGGAGGCGCTGGAACTGGAAATGCCGGAGCGGCGGATCGAGTTGGCGCCCGACGGCTCCGTCACCGGCATCGGGGTCCGCCGGCGCCTCGATTCTCACAAGCTGATCGAGGAATTCATGATCACCGCCAACGTCGCCGCCGCCGAGACGCTGGAAAAGGCGGCCCGGCCCTGCATGTACCGGGTCCACGACCAGCCGTCGAAGGAAAAACTGGAAGCCCTTCGCAACGTCCTAGACAGCGTCGGCATCCGCTTTGCCCGCGGCGGCACGCCGACGCCCAAACGCTTCAACCAGATCCTGAAAAAAGCCGCCGCCACCCCCCACGCGCCGATGGTCAACGAAATGGTTCTCCGCAGCCAGGCCCAGGCCGAATACGCCCCCGACAACATTGGACACTTCGGGCTGGCGCTCGTGCGTTATTGCCATTTCACCTCGCCGATCCGGCGTTATGCCGACCTTTTGGTGCACCGGGCGCTGATCGCCAGCGGCCGGCTGGGCCAGGGGAGTCCCTCGGGGGGGGTGGAGAAAAATCCCCGCGACTTCGCCGACATGGGCGAACACCTGTCGAAGACAGAACGCCGCGCCGCCGGCGCCGAGCGCGACGCCATCGACCGTTTTATCGCCGGCTTCCTGGCCGACCGCATCGGCGCCGTTTTCCAGGGCCGCATCAACGGCGTCACCCGCTTCGGCCTGTTCGTGACTCTGACCGAGACCGGCGCCGACGGGCTTGTCCCGATGCGCACGCTGGCCGACGACTATTACGTCCACGACGAGACCCGCCATTCGCTCCGGGGCCGCAACAGCGGCATCGAATACCGCCTCGGCGACGAGGTCGAGGTGCGGCTGACGGAAGCCAGCCCGGTGACCGGCGGCATGGTGTTGGCGTTGATGGATTCCGGGGCGCCGCCGTCGGCCAAAAAGGGCCCCAAGGCCAGGGGGGGCCGGCCTCCCCGGCGCACCAAAGGTGGCGCCAAAGGTGGCGCCAAAACCAGGGCCGCGGGGCGGGGGGAATCCAAAGGCGGAAGGCGGCGGCGCTAATCCGGCCCGCCCCTGTCCCTAATTGAGATAATTGCCGTAGTGACGAACGCAAAAAATAGCGGAAAATCCGGGAAATGATTGTTTATCGGAAATGGTTGGCCGTTGCATGCGGGCTGGCGTTGTCACTGGCGGCCGCCTGCGCGCCGATGCGGGAATCGAAACCCGGCGCCACGGCTTTTTCCAAAATCAGGGCCACCGAGGTCTTTGCCGCCGGACTAAGCGGCATCGCCGAGAAATACATCGACGCGGTCGCCATCGATGATATTTCCTTCGAAGGCATCCGCGGGTTGGGGGCCCTGGACCCGGACCTGACCGTCACCCGCGAAGGCGGCGAGGTTTTGCTGGTATCCGCCGGCCGCGAAGTCATGCGCCTGAAGGCCCCGGGGGCCGACGATGTCGCCGGCTGGGCGAATTTGACCGCCGATATTTCCCTGGCCGCGCGCCAGGCATCGCCGGAATTGAAATCCGCCGACATAGAAGCCGTTTATGAGGCCTTTTTCGACGGCGTGCTGTCGAATCTGGATATCTTCTCGCGCTACGCAGGCGCCGAGGAGGCCAAGAAAAACCGCGCAAAACGCGATGGTTTCGGGGGTATCGGCATCCGTTACAGGATCAAGGACGGGGTGCCGGTGGTTTCGGACGTGTTGCCCAAAAACCCCGCCGCCGAGGCCGGAATCATGAAAAACGACCGCATTACCCATGTCGACGGCAAACCCCTTAAGGGCCTTTCGAGGAAGGCTATTTCCAACATGATTCGCGGCCCCACCCATACACTTGTCAACCTGAAGGTAGAGCGCAAGGGCGCAAGCGGCCCGCTGACGATAACCATGGAACGGGCCCACATTTTCCTGGCCACGGTGCTCGAAACCGAAAAGGACGGAATCCTTATTCTCCGGCTCAAGAGCTTCAACCAGGATACGGCCCGGTCCATAGCCAAGAAGCTGGAAAATGCCCGGGCCCGGTTGGGAGACGGACTGAGGGGCCTGGTGCTCGATGTGCGCGGCAATCCGGGAGGGTTGCTGAAGCAATCGGTCAAGGTCGCCGACCTGCTGCTGACCCAAGGGAAAATCGTCAGCACCCAGGGCCGTCACGCCGAAAGCATCCACAACTACGAGGCCGGCGGCCACGATCTGGCGTTCGGCCTGCCTGTTTTGGTGCTGGTCGACGGAAAGTCCGCCTCGGCGGCCGAGATCGTCGCCGCCGCGCTCCAGGATCGTGACCGCGCCGTGGTCATCGGCACGTCGTCCTTCGGCAAGGGATCGGTGCAAACCGTCATCAGGCTCCCCAACAACGGCGAAATCACCCTCACGTGGTCCAAGTTGGTGGCGCCATCGGGATACCTGCTGCATGGCCTGGGCGTCCGGCCGGCGATCTGCACCAGCGGCCTCAAGGCCGGCGCCGAGGAAGCAATCAGGGCGGTGATGGCGAACCGCTCGAAAACAGAGGAAGCCCTGACCGCCTGGCGCAAGCCCGAGATTCGGGACGAAGACGCGCGCAACAAGCTTCGTCAATCATGCCCCTCGCAACGACGGCGCAAGGATTTGGAGACGGAAATCGCCCGCCGGCTGATCGACGACCAGGCCCTTTATGCCCGGGCCCTGAACCTGTCGGCGCCGACCCACGAGGCCCGGCACTGACAAGGCGGCGGACGCCCCCCTGGACTCCCTTGACAGGCGGTCCGCGGACTGTATGGTTCGCGCTCCGAAAGGCCCCGGACGGACCCAAAACCCGAGACACGGACAATGGCGAAACCGAGTTCCATATTGATCAAGCTGGTCAGCACCGCCGACACAGGGTTCTATTACGTGACCAAGAAGAACCCCCGCAACCTGACGGAAAAGATGGAAAAGCGTAAATACGACCCGGTCGTCCGCAAACACGTCCTGTTCAAGGAAGCCAAGATCAAATAGCGGTCTTGGAACTAGTGGCCTGTATCACCTAAATTGCACGGCCCCCCGACGGGGGTTTTTTTTATGCCTTCAATCCGGGCCTGGTCTCGGGGACGTTCCGGGCCGTTTTCGGCGGCGTCGGGATGACCCGGTTACGGCCGGCGCGCTTGGCCTCGTAAAGGGCTTCATCGGCCCGTTTCAACAGTTCATCGGCGGTCTCGTTGCCGTCCCGGCTTTCCGCCACGCCGATGCTCAAAGTCACCGAAATCTTGTCCTTGGAACCGGAAATCCTGACCGGTTCGTTGGCCATGGTTTCGCAGAGCCGGTCAGCGACGCCCAAGGCGACCTCGACCGGGGTATCCGGCATCTCGATGACGAATTCCTCGCCGCCGTAGCGGACCGCCAGGTCGAAACCGCGGATGTTGCGCAGAATCCGCTGCCCGACCTCGAAAAGAACTTCGTCGCCGGCGGTATGGCCGTATGTGTCGTTGACCTTCTTGAAGTGGTCGATGTCGATCATCAACAGCGACACCGGCTTGTCCTGTTCCGGCATCCGCCCCATGACCGATTCCAGGTGGGTGGTAAGATAACGCCGGTTGTGAAGCCCGGTCAGGCTGTCGGTCAGCGCCATCGAAAGGTGTTGCATTAAATTGGCGTGCAGCCGGTCCTGATAGCGTTTGCGGCGGACCTGGGTACGCACCCGGGCGATCAGCTCATGTTTATCTATGGGCCGGATAAGGTAGTCGTTGACCCCCAACTCCAGGGCCTTGATGAAATGGTCCATGTCCTCGGTATCGCCGATCAGCAGAATCGGCACCTGGCGGGTCGGCTCCAGGGACCGCAGGCGCGACGCCAGGCGCAGGGGGGCGTCGGTGTCGGTGCTGAAGCTGATGACGATGACGTCGCCGCCGATATCGACGATTTTCCCCGAAGCATCGTAATCGTCGATCACCGTGATCCGGTGGTTATCGGCGCCGAGGATTTCCTGGATATTGCTTTTTTGCACGGTGCTGTCGTCGACGAGGATGATGTGGGCGCCGGTGTTGTTGTCAATGACGTCGGCGGCGGCGTCCCTGAAGCCAAGCCGTTCCGACGTTTCCTCGCGCAGACGCCATTGTTCGAGCATGCGCTTGAGCCGCACCAGCGAACGGACGCGGGCAAACAGCGTCGTGTCGTCCACCGGCTTGGTCAGGAAATCGTCGGCCCCGGCCTCGAGTCCCCGGACCCGGTCTTCGCGGCCGCTGAGCGCCGTGATCATAACCACGGGGATATGGGCGGTCTGGGGGTTCTGCTTGATCTGCCGGCAGACGTCGAAACCGTCGATCCCCGGCATCATCACGTCGAGCAGGACAAGGTCCGGCGCGTCCTCTTCGACGGCCTTCAGCGCCGCCCTTCCGGCGTCGGCGGTCAGGACCTCGTAATATTCGTTGGTCAGCTTGGCGGCCAGCATTTTGACGCTGGACGGTGTGTCGTCAACGATCAGGATACGCGCCGACATGGGCGATTACCTAGTTCACCTTTAAAACGACGTGTCAGTTTAAGAACTTCGCGACCGTTTCAAGAAATGCGGGCACCGATATGGGTTTGGCGATATAGCCTTCGCACCCGCCTTCCCGGATTTTCTCTTCGTCACCCTTCATGGCGAAGGCGGTGACGGCAAGGACCGGAATGTCCTTCAATTCGTCGTCGGCCTTGAGCATTTTCGTCACTTCCAGGCCCAAAATTTCGGGCAATTGAATATCCATGATGATCAGGTCGGGCCGGTTTTCACGGGCCAGTTGAAGCACGTCGCGGCCGTCCATGGTTTGCACGGTTTCGCATCCATGGGCCTGAAGCAGGTCATTGAACAGTTTCATGTTCAAATCGTTGTCTTCGACAATCAGGATGGTTTTCGCCATCGTTAATCCTTAATCTCCCGCCCCTTTGACAAGGCCTCCCTCGGGGTGCGATTTCTTTTGAGAACCCTTAAAAAAAACCGCCGTAACAAGTTATAGTAATTTCTATAACCCCTTACCCGGTGGGGAAAGACATCGGAATCCCTGACTTCCTGGATGATGGAGGATTCCTGAGTCCAAGTCAAACGCCGAAGACATGAGAAACCTTTAAAAATCAACAAAAAACGGGCCGCCGGGGAACACCGACCCCGCCGGCATCATCGCCAATAAGATCAAGGTCAGGAAGGCGGCAACGCCGAAGTCCTTCATCGTGCTCATCCGGTACTCACTTTCATAATTCCTCCCGTGGTCCTAGGGTCTTTCCGGCCCAAATTGAACCATTCTGACGGAGCGATTTTGTGCCAGGATCAAGCAAAGAAGCGCAGCGCGTATCCGAATACGGGCAAGATTCTT
>NZAZ01000114.1 GCA_002686255.1 Rhodospirillaceae bacterium | reverse complement strand
TCAGTCCATCCAGAAAACACAGATAAATAAGTTCATCATTAAGGACGCCATCACCAAGAATGATCTTCCTGTCATTTCCAAAGAGATAAAAGATTTCATCGGGAATGGTGCCAAGAGTGTATCGCTGATTGTGATCAAGGAAACCTGACCGATGCTGACTATGAACGAATGGATGGAGGCGACAGGGAACCAGTTAGACCTTGATGAATCCGTTGGTCGCAAGGGTTGGGTCAAATTTGCTGCTTTGGGTCTTGCTGCCCGTGCGCACCAACACCGCAATCGTGTGAAGGGTGCCACAGACACCAATACAAAATTGGACGCACTCAGTGATTTGGTGACCACCATTGCGCATCTCACCACCCTATCCATTGCAACCGACCTGAATGACAGGTCACTTTTGAAAGGAAAAAAACGTTGAGAAAACACGATCAAACAGTTATTTGCCGACTTCCGAAATCCTTACGAGACAGGACCCGTCAGTTATGTAGGGAAATGGGAAAGACCGAGTCATCCATTCTTCGTGAGGGACTGACTATGGTTCTTAACCAAAGGGACTTTCAAAAACGAGAACAGGAGATGTTGAGACAGTTCTAACCCCGCATTTGGTCATACTGAAGTCATACAAATTTGAGGGAAGTCAGTCGGTTTTCACAACCTCGGTGACCAATCTTCCTTTTCGTCATACCAAACCACAGGTGTCTGAGAGGGTGTCGCCTACTTCGCTGGGAAAGGAACGACATTTGCATTGTCGCGAAACGCAGAAAGACCTTCTTCCTTTATTGCCTTTAGAACTTCATCCAGTGCCGCCTGGTCAGTATCAAACAGATCATCCCAAACGGTAGAAGTGCCGTCTTCATCAACAACTTCTAACGACCATTTTGGTTCATGCTCAAGTCGGTAAATCTTGATCTTAAATTCGTGACCCTCAACGGTGGTTCGTTGGGATAATCCAGAATCAATGAGATTGGGGTCGGGCATATTTGCTCTCTGACTTATCCGTAAAGATCACTTTGTGATTTTGCTCACTACAAACCCTTTGGCACCTTTTCCTTTTGCCCGTCTTACGGAGTAACCCTTATTTCCAAGTTTGATGGTTTTGTCCCTGACAAGAGGTTTGAGTGCGGCAAGAATCTTGTCAGCAACGGGGTCAGATTTTGCAACTGATTTTGCCTTCGCTTGTTCCTTCATCCATCTCGCGAATGTCTGGTCACCGAGTTTGTCACCGACGGATTTGCGTAGTGCATTCCGTTTGCGTATTTGACCTTTAGTGAGGGTAGGTTTTCTGACTGCCATGAAACTGTCCGATCACATTGAATGAAAAAGTATTAATTGGATGATACAAACTTCTCACAAAAAAACAGCAGGTGAAATAGGTCATTCCACGAAAATGACCCGCTAACACCAGAAATCGTACCAATTTCACGCAACATGGCACAATTGTTTACCATCATCCCTATCCTTTATAAGATGCAGAAATGAGTAATTCGGACACATTATTTGGTCACTTAGCGGGAAGGTTCTCCTCTCACCCAGAGAACCTAGCAACCGAAGCACTTCTTTACATTCTCAAAAAATCAAAGGCGGGTAATGACCTGTTCGCCAGGTATTTGTCAGAATTGGAAGACGAATTTCCTACGGTTGTTCGTTTTAGTTCTCAGGTATCTTCGGAAGGGCAAACCATTCCAGATATGGTTGGAACGGACAACACTGGCAATCAAGTCCTTATCGTCGAAAATAAGTTTTGGGCAGAACTAACCCCAAACCAACCATTGGGGTATTTGCCATTGCTTCCAGAGAACGGTGCCAGCGCACTATTTTTTGTCTGCCCCCAAGAACGTCTTTACGTTCTAAACGCGGAACTTGGTCGGTTAGTGGAGGAATCTGGTCAGTACCAAAAATATGAGAACGTCCGTAAATCGGATGACATCATTTCCAACAAAGTTTCAGATCATAAGTATCTAATGGTCGTTTCATGGCGGAAGATCATTACCGATCTTGAGAATCTCATTGATCCAATAGAGGAGCGAGGTCTGATAGATGATCTTCATCAATTGAATGGGTTGTGCGCGGAGATGGATCAGGAGGGTTTCATCCCTCTCAGAGACCATGAAATTGGTAATTTAGAAATTCCACAACGTGTCTTGAACTATTTGGACTTGGTCGACGCTATCTATGAGGAATTGCGAGTCCAGGGTATTGCATCCGGAGAAGGGTTACAGAAATCGTCAACTGGAAAATGGTCAGGTAGGTATATCAATGTTCGCAAAAAGGACGAATACGGAGGCAGGTTGGCGTTAGATTTTGAGGCGTGGCGAAAGTTTGGGCGGTCCCCAATTTGGTTGACATTTCCCGATTCAAATTGGGGAAAGGGAAGGGAAGTTGCAGAATTGCTCGGCAAATCCAACGTTGATGTTTTTGAATTTGGTGACAGTTTTGGATTGCCTATAAACCTTGCGCCAAATGCAGATCGCCGACAAATCGTTGTTAACGCCGCACGGCAAATCAGGGAAATCGTAGAGATATTATACCCCAACACCCGATAGACGCTTGCCCGTCCAACCCCATCTAAAACCCCTCTGTATGACGATATAAGGACCGCTGAGAGGGGTTGGAGGTGTTTGGGGATAGGTTGTTTGTTCCAACCTAAAAAAAGATTAGAAAAAAGTTGAAAATCAAAAATAGTTAGACATTAAGTTAGACAAATAGATATAACTTATTGATATAGTTAAAGACACACACATTCGTAATGCGGGGGTCGTAGGTTCGAATCCTACAGGCGGCACCATTTCCCCCTTTCCCTTCCTCCGCTTTCCTGTACTAGGATGAAAACAACCCTACTGGTCATGACGCTGAACGAAATCGACGGCATGAAGATCATCATGCCGAAAGTCGATCCGGGCTGGGTCGATCAGATCATCCTCTGCGACGGGGGTTCCACCGACGGCACGGTGGAATGGGCCAAGGCCCAGGGCATGACCGTTTACGTGCAATCGCGGCCCGGCTTCCGCCGCGGATACCTCGAGGTCTGGCCCCTGATCGAGGGCGACGTGGTCCTGACCTTCAGCCCCGACGGCAACTCGTTGCCCGAAAAAATCCCCGAATTGCTGGCCAGGATCGAGGACGATTATGACATGGTGATCGCATCGCGCTACGCCGGCGACGCCGAGAGCGAAGACGACAGCCTGTTGACCGGGTTCGGCAACTGGCTGTTCACCAAGACCATCAACGTGCTTTTCGGCGGCCGTTACAGGGATTCCCTGGTCATCTTCCGCGCCTACCGCAAGGACATGGCCGAGAGGCTGGAACTGGCCGACGACGGCGCCTTCGCGCCAGTCGAGAAACTGTTCGGGATCGGCTCCCGTATACTGAGTTGGGAGCCGCTGATGTCGGCGCGGGCGGCGCGTTATGGCTACCGGGTGGCCGAGATCCCGGCCTCCGAACCGCCGCGCATCGGCGGCCAGCGGAGCTTCAACCTGCTGCTGTGGGCCGCCGCCTATTACCTGCAGTTCCTGATCGAATTCGCACGGCCGAAAAAAGCCGTCACGGTTCAAGAAACAATAAACGGCTTGAGTACGGTTTCAGCGCGGGAAAGGTCTTCCGGCGTGCCGATGTCGATGAACGGCGCGTCGGAGGTGACGGCATGGATGGTTTCCGGCGCCAGGGCCTGAAACACGTCGCGTTCCAGGGACCGACCCGCCAAGGCGTTGATCCGCTCCATCATGGCGGCGTTGAACAGATAGACGCCGGCGTTGATGACGCCCGGGCCCGAGAGGTCGGGGCTTTTTTCCGAAAACGCCAGCACCCGGCCCTCGGGCGAAATGTCGACGCGCCCATAGGCGGCGGTGTCCGGGACCTCGGCGCACAGGATCGAGGCGTCGGCCCCCGATTGCCGGTGGGCATCGGCGAAATTGCAAAGATCGGCGCCGGTGAAGCTGTCGCCGTTCATCACCAGGACCGGGTCGGTGTTGATTTCGGGGATGACGAAGCGGAGCGCGCCGGCAGTGCCGAGCGGCTCGGGCTCGGCGGCGGTGACGATGTCGATTTCCGCCGGCGGGTTGTTTTCCAGGTGCGCCGTCACCTTCTCGGCCCGATGACCGAGTCCCAATATCAGCCGCCTGGCCCCGAAATTCCGCAGCCGGGCAATCAGGATGTCGAGGAAGGCGTGGCCGCCGATGGGCGCCAGAAGCTTCGGCGTATCGCCGAGGGTGTCCTTGATGCGGGTGCCGAGTCCACCGGCAAGGACGGCGACGTCGATATCGTTCAGGCAGGGACGGGGGGCGGTCACGGCTCAAACGTTCGCGTAATTGGCATTCCGGAGGATTCGGTAGCCCTTGATCAGTTCACGGATGCCGTCATCGAGGGAGTATTTGGGCTTGAAGCCGGCGGCCTCGATCTTTTCGTTGGAAACGATGTAATCCCGCTTGTCCGGGTCCTCGCCGATGGCGTCTTCCTCGAAGGTGAAACCGGGAACGTGCTCCTGGATTTTTTGGCAAAGCTCCTTCTTCGACAGGTTGGTGTCCGACAGGCCGATGTTATATGGCCCGCCCTTCATGGTTTCGAAATTGTCGAAAGCGTGCAGGAATGCCCGGGCGACGTCGCGGATATGGATGTAGTTGCGCTTGAAGTGGCTTTCGAACAGCACCAGCTTGCCCTTGGTGACGGCCTGATAGACGAAGTCGTTGACCAGGAGGTCGATGCGGGGCCGGGGCGACATCCCGAACACGGTGGCGAGCCGGAAACTCAAGGCGTTTTCATGGACCAGCACCGCGTTCTCCGCCGCCACCTTGTCGCGGCCGTAGAGCGTAATCGGCTTCAAGGGCGTTTCCTCGGTGCACAGTTTGCCGCTTTCGCCGACGCCATAGCCGCTGTTGGTGTTGGGCAAAAGCACCCTTTGGTCCTTGGCCAGCATACCCATCAGCATCCTGACCGCTCCTAAGTTGGTGCTGGTGGCATCCTTGGGGTGCTTGTCGCAGATCGGCGCGCCGACGAGGGCGGCCAGGGGAATGACGATATCGGCGTCCCGGAGAAGCGGTTTGACCGTTTCCTTTGCCCGGGCGTCGCCTTCCACCACATCGAACCGGGGATGATGGCAGACCCCGGCGAGGCCGGTCTGGGTGTACATGAAATTGTCGAGCACGGTGACGTGATGGCCCGAATGCAGGAACATGGGCACCATTACCGAGCCCAGGTACCCGGCGCCGCCGGTTATGAGAATTTTGTCACCCTCGGCCATTATTCCCTCATCCCCCAAGGCCGTTCAGCACGTTCCGCAACTTTTCAATCTGCGGGCCTAGGTCGAAGGGATGGTTGCCGACGAAAAACCCGCGGTCGTGGGCCATGTTGGCATTGGTCAGATCGCCGACGCAATCATAGTCGAAAAACCGGATCGCATCGTGGCGCGTAAAGCAGCCGCCGGTGATCATGCGGAAACCGATGCCGGCGTCCTTCAGCGGCCCGAACACGTCCGAACGCTCGAACCCGGCCTCGGGGCTGACGATCATCGGAAAGCAGAACGACGAGCTTTTGCCGTTCTCGCGCTGGATGATGAAACGCTTATCGTCGCCGAACAGCCGCTGGAAAAGTTTCAGGTTGGCGCGCCGCTGGGCGGTAAAGCCGGGGAGCTTCTTCAGTTGTTCCAGGCCGACGGCGGCGTTGATCTCCTGCGGGCGCACGTTATAGCCGGGGATGACGAACCGGTAGGCTTCGGCGAAGGAATCCCCGCCGGCCTCGAATAGCCTTGAATCTTCCGGCACGTCGCGGCCCCAGCCATGCGCCCGGATGGCGCGGGCGAGCCCGTTGATCTCGTCGTCGTCGGTAACGACCATGCCGCCCTCACCGGTCGAGATGTGATGGGAGAAGAAAAAGCTGAAGGTGCCCATGTCGCCGAAAGTGCCGGTCTTTTGGCCCCCCGATTCACCCGGCAGCTCGGCATCGAGCGACTCGCAGTTGTCTTCCAGGAAATACAAATCGTGTTCGTCGGCGAACGCCCGGACGGCGGTCAGGTCGGCCGGGTTGCCGAGGATGGAAACGGCGACGATGGCCCGGGTTTGGGGCGTCAAGGCGTCGTTCAAGGCGCCGGTGTCGATATTGAGGGTCTCAAGCTCGACGTCGACGAAGCGGAGCTTGAGCCCGTATTGCTGCAGCGGATGGTAGGTGGTGGACCAGGAAACCGCCGGCACGATGACTTCGTCGCCGCGCTCCAGCGGCTTCTCTTTCTTGTGGAACAAGGCGGCGACGGCGATCAGGTTGGCCGACGAGCCGGAATTCACCATCACCGCGTGCTTCTTGGCGTGATAGGCGGCGAAGGCTTCCTCGAACGCCGCCACCTCGGGGCCGATGGTGTAGCGGCCGCTTTTGACGACGCGCTCGATGGCGGCGCGTTCCTCGTCGCCCCAGGTGTCGGCGGCCAGGTCCCAGAACATCCCGGTCATCTCAGAACGGCCCCCGGAAGGCGGCTTCGTGAGGTAGTGTCGGCTCCGCGTCGGGTGTCCATGGGGGATCGCCGGGGCGAACCATGGAATGCACCTTCGATGCGATGGTGACGGCGTTGGGGTAGAACCCTATTTCCAGCGCCGGTGTCGTCGGGCACGTGGTCGGGGCGTAACCCATGCGGCCGACGGCCAAGGAAGAGGCCCCGTCCCGGCGCTCACAGACGGCGGCGACGATCTCGGCCCCGGCGCCGCAGGTCACCCAGGCGTTGTCGACGACCAGAAGCCTCCCTGTTTGTTTCGCTGACCGGGCAACGGTATCCACGTCCAGCGGCAGCAGCGATACCGGGTCGATGACGGTGGCCGAGATGCCGGCCTCGGCAAGAAGCTCCCGGGCCGCCAGGCATTCGACCAGCATGTAGGAAACGCCGACCAGCGTGATGTCATCGCCGTCGGCGACAACACGAGCCTTGCCGAAATCGACGGTGTAGGGGTCTTCGGGCACCGGCGCGTCGGTGGAATACAAAAGACGGTGTTCGACGAACACGACCGGGTTATTGTCGCGGATGGCGGCGATCAGGCAGCCCTTGGCGTCATGGGCGTTGGTCGGCGCCACCACCTTAAGCCCCGGCACGTGCATGAACATGGCGTGCAGTCCTTGCGAATGCTGCGCGCCCTGTCCCCAGGACTTGCCGATGATGGACCGCATCACCAGCGGAACCTTCACCTGACCGCCATACATGTAATGCGCCTTGGCGCCCATGTTGATGAGTTGGTTCATGCACAGCAGCAGGAAATCCATGCGGATATGGACGTGGATGGGGCGCATGCCGGCCATGGCGGCGCCGATGACGATGCCGGTGACGGCGTCCTCGGACAAGGGCGTGTCGATGACGCGGCCGGGACCGAACTTGTCGATCAGGCCCCGGGTGGTGCCCTGGATGGCCTTGTGGTCGTCGACGTTGAGGCCGATGACGAAGACGCCTTCGTCCTGGTCCATTTCCTGCTCGACGGCCTCTTGCAGGGCTTCGGCGTAGCTGAGGGTCCTAGTCGGCGAAGACATGGCTGTAAAGCTCCTCCGGCTCCGGCCACGGGCTTTCTTCGGCGAAGTCCACGGCCTCGGCGATTTGGCTTTCCACCTCGTCGTCGATGGATTGGCGCAGGGCGTCGTTCAGCATGGCGCCGGTGGCCGCGACCTGGTCCCGGGCCTGCCAGGCATCCAGCTCGTCGCGGGTTCGGTAACCGTCGTCGTAATCCTCAGCCGGCCCGACGTGTTCGCGCCAGCGGTAGGTCTTGCACTCGATGAATTGCGGCCCTTCGCCGGCGCGGATGGCGGCAACCGCTTTTTCGGCCGTGTCCCTGACGGTGAAGACGTTGTCATCGCCAAGGTGGGTTGCCGGGATTCCGTAGGTGCGGACCCGCTCGCACAGCGCCTCGGTGGCCCATCGCTGTTTGACCGGGGAATGGATGGCGTAACCGTTGTTCTCGCAGACGAACAGGATCGGCAGCTTGTGCAGCGACGCGAAATTGAGGGTTTCGGAAAACCCCCCTTCCTCGGTGGCGCCGTCGCCGAAGAAGCTCGCGGCGATGCGGCCCTTGCCTTCACGCTCCAGCGCGAAGGCATAGCCCGCCGCCACCGGGATCGTGGTGCCGACAACGGCCGACATGCCGAGCACGTTGGCGCCCATGTCGACCAGGTGCATGGACCCGGCCTTGCCGGCGGCGCAGCCGGTGCCCTTGCCGTAAAGCTCCGCCATCATCTGTTTGAGGTCCCCGCCCTTGGCCAGATAGGCGGCGTGGCCCCGGTAGGTGGCTGAAATCACATCGCTCGCCTCGAGGTTGTCGCAAACGCCGACAGACACCGATTCCTGGCCGATGGACAGGTGCACCGGGCTTTTGATCTTGTCGGACGGGTAAATGCGGGCGATTTCCTCTTCCGTCCGCCGGATCAGGCGAAGCGAACGGTATACCCGGGCCAGTGTTTCCGGGTCTGCGGGAACGTTGCCGCTCATGAATTTCCTCAAGGGACTGGGTTCGCGGGACAGGGTCAGATAACACCCGGCCCTGGAAACTTCAACATTTTGATATCATACCAAGGAGCGGTGATAATGACTCATAGGGACGGTTTGCCAAGGTTTTCGGCAAGGAGCGCCCCGGGGGGCGACGGGGGGGGTCCCCCCGGAAATATTAATGCGGGGGGCGCCCCCGCGACCCCCGGGGCGCGGCGAAGCGGGGCATCGCGAGGCGTTTCGCCGAGTAAGGGGCGAAGGTCCTCGTCGCCGACATTGACGAGGCCGCCGAACCGGATGGCTTGAAATTTGACAAAAAAAAGCCCGGGAGAAACCCTCTCTCGGGCTTTTTTTTGAATGCGCGAAAGGCTAGCAGGCTGCTGAAAAACTTTTTTTGGGCCGTTTGAGCGCAAGATCGATTCAAGATCGGACGGTTTTAAGCAAGAAATGAGTCATAAAGGCCGAATCCACGATTCTTTTGTTGCGCCAAGCCGATCACCGGCGGAGTTTTTCAGCAACCTGCTAGACGAGATGTTTGTCAGGATCAATGGTGAGACGCATTACCCGTGGCGTGCAGTGGATCACGAAGGCGAGGTGCTTTAGGTTTTCGCGACGAAGCGCCGGGATCGCAGGGCAGCGCTAAAATTCCTGAAGCGCACGATGAAGCGTTACGGCCGGCCGCGGTCGATCATAACCGACCGGCTTCGGTCGTGCCGATCGGCGATGAAGGACATCGGCAATGCTGCCGATCAAGAGTGCGGTCGGTGGCTCAACAATCGAGCCGAGAATTCCCACCAGCCGTTCCGACGACGAGAAGGAGCGATGGCGAAGTTCAGGGACGTAAAGACCCTGCAGAAATTCGCCGTTGCCCATGCCTCGATCCACAACCACTTCAACCAGGACCGCCACCTCAATCGCCGCGATATCTTCAAGCAGAATCGCGCTGCCGCGCTCACTGAATGGCGTCAACTCGCCGCGTGAGAGTCTTGACCGCTTCTGATCAGCCAGTTCAAGCCCAGTTAATCTGACAAAGCCATTGGGGACGCTGGCCATAACCTGGATCAATCGGACATAGTTACGCTTAGGTTCCGACTCCCGCTTTCAACCGGACGGGGGGAACGACCACCACGGGACAGGGCGCATGACGCAGGGTTTCCTTGACCACGTCGCCCGCGAGCACATGCCGAACCAGGTCCTGGTTGGCGCCGATAACCAGAAGATCGATATTGAGCTTGACCGTCTCGGAGAGAATTTTTTCGCTGGCATGGCCGCGAATTTGAAGGGCTATCGCTTCAACGCCGGGCGGGGTCACCTTGTCCCGCAATGCCTGCAATTCAAGGTTCTCGTTCCGAACCTCCTGCGCCGCCGCGTCGCGTTCGTCCGGGATATCCGGATCGCCCAAGATCAACGGAATATCCCGCACCACATGGAGAAAATACAGCTTCGACGCAAACGCCTTGGCGAAACCGGCCGCGACCTCGGCCACCTTCTCGGAGCCCTCGGATAAATCCACCGCGACAAGGATGCTCTTAATATCTTGCATGATATGTCCCTTCAGCATCTCGTTTTTTTGAGGCACCAAATGCCACCACCCCGACACATCGAACGCCAGGACTGCCGCAGAATGAAACCGGATGGGGCACCGCCCCATCCGGATCAAACCACGTCAGAGATTTGCGATATCAGGGATTACTTCTTCTTAGAGGCTTCCAGTTTTTTCACCTTTTTCTCGAGTTTTTTGATCTTCTTGTTGACGCTGGCGAAGTTGTACCACTGCTCGCCAGCAACCGGATAATCCAGTTGGGAGCCGTAGACGCGCCATGATTCGTCCCAGTTGGCCGGGTCCTTGAAGCCGAGCAGCCGGAGCTGCAGATAGGTCATCGACGAGCGGGTGCCGGTCTGGCAGTAGCCGATGGGGCGCTTGTTCCTGTCCAGGGACGCAAATTTCTTGGAAACCACGTCGGGGTCGAAATAGGCGATCGGCCCCATCTTCCCGGTCTTCGGATTCTTTTTCTGGGCGAGGGTGTCCTTGTGAGAGACGTTGAGGGTCACATTCGGGATATGCCCTCCCCGGATCGCCCGGATGTCCTTGCCCTTGTACTCGGCCGCCGACCGCGAATCGAGGAGCTGTACGCCCCTCAACTTGCCCGTGGCGATTTTCAGGATTTCGGCCGTCGAGCCGTAACGGCTGGAGACGACCTTGGCTTTGAAAGTCGTCGCGGCTTTTTTGACCGGTTTGTTGTCGAGCCGGTTGCCGGCCTTGCGCCAAGCGTCGATGCCGCCGTTGAGGACGTGGACCTTGTTGTCGTGGCCGAGGTATTCGAGGATCCAGAAGGCGACTCCGACATCGTTGATCGTACTCATGCCTCCGTGATAGAGGATCACATGGGTGTCGTTGCCGATGCCGACCTTGCCGAGGAACTTCTCGTACCACGAAGCGTCCCTAAACACTCTCGCTGTCGAGTCTCTGAGCGCCTTCTTGCACTGCTTGCCGAAACTTATGGCGCCGGGGATATGGCCCTTCGCGTAGTCTTTCAGATTCCGGCAATCGACGACCACCCAATCCGCCTTGCTGATGTTCTTCTTCACCTGATCCGGGTTCACGAGAAGCTCCGGATTGGCCCATTTCGCCGCCGTGGCCGCTCCGGCCCAAGCGATAAAGACAAAGGTCAGGACTCCGACGCTAAAGATACGCCACCTTGTAAGCCTGTTCATATTCCACCTCCACTATTGATCGGCCGCACGGTTATTCCCCAGTGCCCTGAGCTTTGTTCGGCATCGGGTTTTTGCCACTATCAAATTGTCCCCTTCCCGGCTCACCGGGGCTGGGCACATTGATTTGAAATCCGTGTCGGCACCATTTAATGTCCATTAGTTTTGGACACTTACAAATCACTAAATCATTACACTCTTCCCGAATTTCGAAGTGAATGATGCAAACGCATCATTCAGGGCCCAACCCCTTTGGATTTATTGTTGAATCGGCCCAGAGAGAGGGTTTTTTGCCATCATGTCCGCCACCGGAGCGGGGGCGGCCGCGGTTTCATGGCGAGGGGGGTTGGTGTGGCACCATGGCTCCATTTATTTCCATCGTCATTCCCAATTACAACGGCGGCGCCACAATCGCCCCCTGTCTGAGAGCCGCGCTCGCTTCCCGATACGACCCTTTCGAGATCGTTGTCGTCGACGACGGGTCGATGGATGATTCCGTCTCGGTGATCGAACGCTTTCCCTGCCGGCTGGTTAGTTTCGATAAACGCCTGGGGGCGGCGGCGGCGCGGAATGCGGGGGCGCGGCATGCCCGGGGCGATATATTGTTCTTCACCGACGCCGACTGCCTGATTGAGCCGGACGCCCTTGCCGTTGCCGCACGGACCCTTGCCGCCGCCGGGCCGGACACCATCGTCGGCGGAACCTATACCCCGATCCCTCATGACGCGGATTTTTACAGCCTCTTTCAGTCCATATTCATCCATTACTCGGAAACCAAAAAAGCAGGAAATCCCGATTACGTGGCCGCCCACGCCATGGTCGTCGATGCCGAAGCCTTCCGCGACAGCGGCGGTTTCTCCGAAGATTTTCTGCCCATTATCGAGGACGTGAACTACAGCCACCGCATGCGCCGGGCTGGTTTCAGGCTGATCATGGATTCAGAAATCCAGGTCCAGCATGTATTCAACTTTTCCCTTTACCGGTCCCTGCGGAACGCCGTCAGAAAATCCATGTACTGGACGATGTATTCCGTCGCCAACGGGGATTTGTTCGAAGATTCCGGAACCGCGTCGGTCGAGATGAAAGTCAATGTCGCCGTCTTCGCAATGTGTGTTTTTCTGCTGGTTGCTTTCGCCTTTACCGAAAACCAACTTGCTTTGTTGCCGATGGCGGTGGCGATCCTGGCCAACATTCTGGTGAGCCGAAAACTGATTGCGGCTTTTTACCGCATCAGCGGGGGGGGATTCGCCTCCGTTGCGACCCTTTATTACATGGCGATCTATCCCCTGGCCGTGGGAGCGGGGATCATCGGAGGTATGGTGTATTTTATTGCAAGGGGGCCTGTGTTCGGGGACGTCCGATGATTCATTCCATGCTGTCCCATATGCCGTCAATTTTCCGCAAGAAATGGCCTCTCCAGCTCACCTTCTTCGTCACCCGGAAATGCAACGCCCGATGCCCGTTTTGCTTTTACCTGGCCGGCGCCGATGGAGAACCGGACCGGGCCGAGGAACTGTCTCTTGACGAGATCGAAAAGATTTCCGCTTCCCTGGGGCGGTTGCTGTGGATCGCGTTCTCCGGCGGCGAGCCTTACCTCCGACGGGATATGGCGGAAATCAGCAAGGTCTTCCATGACCGGAACAAGCCCTCGTTTCTGCTTTACCCGACCAACGGCTTATTGCCGGATATGGTCTCGGACACCACGGAAGATATACTCCGTACCTGTCCGAACAGCGTCATCGCCGTCAAGATTTCGATCGACGGGATCGGGACAGCCCATGACGATTTAAGAATGACCCCCGGCGGTTTCGACAAGGCCCTGGAAACCTACCGGCGGCTCGACCGGTTGAGGCGGCTCTACCCGAATCTGGAACTCGGCATCAATACCGTTTTTTGCTCCGAAAACCAGGATCAAATGAATGCGATTATCGATGCCGTCCGTGATTTGGAAGGCGACAAGACCCATACCATTTCCATGGTGCGGGGCGATCTTGCGGATGGCCGCTACAAGAACGTGGATATCGGCGCATACGGCCGCGCTATCGGCCGGCTGGAATCCGGTCTCCGGAACGGGGCCTCCGATATGCACCGGTTCAGGGGCGGCCGCCTGAAGGCGTCACAGGATATCCTGCAACGGCGCCTGATCCTGCGGACTCTATACGAACAGAGCCGGGTCGTGCCCTGTTACGCGGGAAAGCTTAATCTGGTTCTCGGTGAAACGGGTGAGGTCTATCCCTGCGAGATCCGCCGGCGGAGCCTCGGTAACGTCAGGAATTACGGCCATGACATGAGGAAGCTTCTGCGGTCCCGGAACGCCCGGGCGGTGGTGGCAGCCCTCGGGGACACTCCCCCCCCATGCCATTGCACCCACGAGTGCTATTTCATCACCAACATTCTGTTCAACCTCCGGCTATATCCTGCCCTGGCCCGGGAATACCTGCGGCTTTCAAAGGGTGGGGTCGACCGGGACCGCCCCCGGCATCCGGCCGGCGGAATAGATCGCGGCCCTTCCACAGCCCGAACAGGCTTTTGACGCCCGATGCCGCGGCCAGGAAGTCCTTCCATGTCCGTATTTGCAACAGCCTGCGGAAGATGAACGAGGGCCGGGAATAGAACCGCCGGAACGCCTTTTGACGGAGCATGCGAATGTCATCCCGGGTCATTGTCGCGGGCACGAAGGCCGCGCCCTGATAGGTGAAATCCGACAGGTCCCCGGAAACCGCGCCGTAATCATTCCGGTGGTCGTGGAGATGAGTCCCCGGAAAGGGCGTCAGGGCGTGAAAGTTGGCAAGGTCCGGGTTCAGCTCGATAGCGAAGTCGATGGTCTTCAGGCCGTCGGCGACGGTCTCGCCCGGAATGCCGAACATGAACGGGACGCTGACCCGGAGCCCGGCGTCCTTGGCCATTTTGACCGCTTCGCGGATCTGGTCCAGGGTCGACCCCTTCCTGAGGGTGTTGAGGTTCTTCTGCACGCCGCTTTCCGCCGCCATCAGGACCGACCAACACCCGGCGTCCTTCATTGTCCGAAGGAGCCGCGCATTTGCCTGGTTGACGCAAAGCGAAGCGAACCAGGGGAAGTCAAGCCGGCGGGCCTTGATTTCCTCGGCCAGTTCCAGCGCCCGGTCATTGTCGGCGGCAAAGGTATCATCGATGAATTTTATTTCCCGGTATCCCTCGGCAAGGAGTTGTTCGATTTCCGCCATGACGTTGCCGATGCTGCGATACCGGACTCCCCAGCGGCCCGATTTCCGTTCCTTGTCCAACTGAAAGCAGAAGATGCACCGCCGGGTGCATCCCCGGGATGTGAGAACGATGGCAACCGGTTTTCGCCGGTAAGTTCCGGGCGCCGGGATGTAGCGGGCGCAGTCGCCGAGCAGATGCCTGGCCGGGAAAGGCAGCGCATCCAGATCTTCGATCAAGGGGCGCGGCGGATTGGCGATGACGCGGCCCCCGTCAAGGAAGGCGACACCCCGCACGCCGGTAAGATTTCCGGAAGTTTCCAGCCGCGCCAGAAGTTTCGGAACCGTCTGTTCGCCCTCGCCGGTGATGACGGCGTCGATGTCTCCGGCGGCGTCGCTCAGGCAGCGCCCGCCTAAGGCAATGGGATAAGGGCCGCCGGCACAGATGAAGATTTGCTGATCGGCCGATTTGATGTCCCGGGCCGTCCGTTTGGCCTGGGGCCAGCCGAAAGTGGTAGAATAAATGCCGACGAAACCGGGTTCCCATTCCCGGACCCGGTCGATGATTTGCTCATGGGTCATGAAAGCGCCGTCGAAAAACGAGACCTCGTGACCGGCTTCGATAAGGGCGGCGCCCACATAGAGAAGCCCCAGCGGTTGCCAGTAGTTGCTCTGCGAACTAGCGGTCGCGGCAGGGAAAATCTCCACCGGCGTCCAGGCGGGAAAGATCAGCGCGCATTTCATGGATCCGTTCCCGTCGACGGTAAATCCAAGGCCGGCATCGGATTTATGACTTTTCCGGCAACCGCCAGGCCGGATTCCATTGCCTGGTCCATGTTGTAGTAACGGAACAAACCGCCCCTGCCCGCCAGATGCAGGTTGTCGAACGTTTCCAGGTAGGCGGAGACTGTTTCCTGGTGTTCCCGGTAGTCAACTTCGAAGAGGGGATAGGCGTTGGGAATTCGGATCACGGCGTGGCGGATGACCTCGTCCTTATCGATCAGCCCGAGGTCGGCGAGGCAGGTGGCCGTGCTTTCGGCGAGATCCGCATCATCGGCCGACCATGTCTCGTCGCCGCGGAAACAGAACCGTTCCGTGACCAGCAGGGTCTTGCCCGGCGGCGCCATGCGGGCGCTCCAGTTGGTCGGCTCGTGCAGCCGGCCGAAGGGAATTTCCTTGCCGGGAAAATAAATCCAGGTCTCATCGGTAACGCGCTCGCGGTCGATCATCACGGCGACGATCACCAAATCCCGGTAGCGCAGCCGGTCCGCCGCGTCGAGCACGCTGTCGGGGGCTTTCGGAGACAACAGCCGGACCAGCGCGTTCAAAGGAATGCTGGATATGACGTCCGGCCCCCATGTTTCCCGTGTTTCGTCTCCGCACCGCGCCGTTACCTTCTCGATCCGGGCGCCCCGTCGATGCAGTCGCACGATACGAGCGCCGGTGATGATCGGGTTCCTTTTTTCAATATCCGCTTTCAGGCCCTCGGCGATTTTCCCGATCCCCAACGGCGGATACAGGAAGCGGCGCGTCAGGGTGCGTGCGGCCTTGCCTCCGGAGCGGGAGAACGTTTCCCGGACGGCTCGGCCCAAGGAAAGGTTTTGGATGCGTTGCTCAATCCATTCCCTGGCAATGCGGTCACAGCCGATGCCCCAGACCTTCTCGCTGTAGTCCTTGAAGAAAATGGAGAACAGGGTGCGGCCGAAATGGCGAACGACCCAATCTTCGAGGGAGACGGATTCCGCCTCCGAGAACCTGTCTTTAAGCCGCTCGGCGGCGTATTCGAGGATGATCCGCGCCGCGGTAACCGGGCCGAACCCGAGAAGCGCGTTCTGGACGTTCAGGGGATAATCGAAATAACGGCCCTGGAGCAGAATTTTGCTTGAGCGGACGACTTCGAGGATTTCGTCATCGAGAACGTCGCGAACCAGGCGCTCGACTCGTTCGTTTTCGGTGAAAAACCGATGCCCCCCCAGATCGAACCGGAAGCCCTGATCTTCCACCGTCCGGGCGAGACCGCCGACCTGTTTATCTTTCTCAAGGGTTATGATGTCGGCGCCGGCGCGGGACAGGGCCCAACCTGCCGAGAGACCCGCCAGGCCGGCGCCCAGAATGACCGCGTCTTTTGCCTTTCCGTTTTCGCTAGCCACGTTCCCGATTTCCTCTCTATTCCACCGGGGACGGTGTCGGAGAACCCTGGGGCGCCTGAACGCCAAAACTTTCGGGACTCCGCGGCAGGGCCACGCCGACCGCTTCGAACACCTTGCCGCAGGTCCCGTCGGCCGCCGTGGACAAAGTGAATTTTTTTGTATCCTGTTCCAGGTCGACCTCGATCAGATGGTCGAGATCGTGCAGGATATCGGACCACTCGAAGTAATAACCGGCAGCTTCGAGCCGGTCTTCCAGCGCCCCGCGCAGGATCAGCGCCAGGTGCGAACAGAATAAATGGCCCCGGAGCAGCGCCGGCCAATGGTCGTTTTCAGGCGGAGGGGCGGGCAGGGGGGCGGCTGCCTCGAAAACATGCCGGATCGTTGGGAACAGGCGCAGATGGTTGGTTTCCCGGGAAGCGGAATCAGCGCCGTTCGGTTGCAGAATCGTGATTTCATCAATTCCCCCTGCATCGCGGGCCGCCGTGCCGATGGCGTCCTCATCACAGACGAGGCCAATCCGCCGCGCTTGAAATCGTTCGCGCAGACGTTCGATCAGCGGACGCAATAACGGTCCGTCTATCTCCGGCAGTGGCCAGGTCTCGGAACAGATGAGCCGGCCGGTCTGGTCGATCGCCACGGCCAAGACCATGTGCTGGCGCACCGGAGCCAGATCGGCGCCCGGCGCCAATTCATCCGGCGCCCTTTTGGCGGCATCGAGGCTGAGGGACGACGCAAAAACGCGCACCGTCTCCATGCCTTTAGTTGCTTCCCGGCGCCGCCGGAAGAGGCCTTCTTCGATTCGCTCTTTCATGAAACGGGCCGCGTTGACGGTTGAAGGCGTTTCGCCGGTCCCTTCGCCCAGCCAAACCAGGGCCTGGTGGAGATGATCCGGGGTCAAACTAGCAATTCCGCCCATCCGATAATCGCGCCGCCATTGGTCGGGTGAACAAATACCGCCGAAGTCCGTCAGCCGGTGGATAACCATCAGGAACAGCGCCCGCTCGACCGGAAAGCCGGCCGACCGTTCCTCGGACAATGCCCGGAGGACCGCCTTGCATCCGGTTTCCGCCCATAATTGCCCAAAGACCAGGACGTAACCGACCCGTTGTGGGCGGATGGTTAGTTTCTGGTCTTGCGCGGCAGGGCTGACGATCAGGGAATCGTCCACGAACTTGGCCGTCGAACGCAGGAGTTGAACCAGTTTTTCCCCTTCTCGGAGATGGTCCATCCTGCCCAGTGTTCCAAGCACCCGCTGGCGCACCTTGCCTTTCCGCCACTGGTTTTCCACGACTTGCAGATAGGTATAACGCCCCGATTTTTTTGTTCGGACGAACATGGTTTTGCGCCTTACATCTCGTCACCTGACGGCCGAGACGGCTATTCCTTGGTCAGGTCCTGATAGTATTTTTCGTATTCGGAACTGATCCCCTCCGTCCCCTCGCTCCCGCCGCCGCCGCCATAACTTCCAGTTTCAACGGCCTCGAAGAAGCCCGGCTCCACGCCGGTTTCCTTGGAAACGCTGTAACCGACAAAAAACGATATCAAACTCGCAACCAAAATGGTCGTTACCCAGAGACTGTTCCGCAAGGCCGTTTCTCCTTTCTCGATATCAATGGCTCGAGGGGTGAATGTTTCCGCACTTGTTCAAGCGGCTGTTATTTCTCTTCCTCCAGCAGCTTGCGGTAATATTCCTCCATCTGCTCATTCAGCTTCGGTTCCATTGTCGGCGATGGTTTTTCGCCCCTGCCGCCGATCATCCCTACCTCCAGCAACGGCGGAACGCTGTAACCCAATAAAAAGCTGGTGAATACCGCCGTTATCAAAAACATCGTCCAAACCGTGTTTTTCATTTTCCGCTCCGCTTTTTCTCCGGCACCGGAAGCAGGCCAAGTAACGGCTGCCTCCGGGGATCAGACATCCCTTTCAAACCTTCCGGATGCTCCACTTGAACTGACCGCCTTCCTGGTTTTTCTCGACGATCTCATCGCCTGTGTTGTCACACATGTTGGCGATGGATTCGCCGGATGACGGATTGTCAAAAATCAGTTCGATCATGTCTCCGGAATTGATCTTTTCCAGCGCCTTCTTGGTATAGATTTGCGGATGCGGGCATACATAGCCTTTCACATCCAGGCGATAGAATCCGTCTTCGACTTTCTCGAATTTCATAACACCGTTCCCCTCCTTCATATGCCTTGGTCAGATTTCACTGATTTCGAATTCCCTGGCCATCTTTCGTTCCGTCCACCAGTTAAAGAACTTAACGCCGATAAAGGCGCCGCCGATCATGCCCAAACCGAACAGCCAGCCCGAGGGATCGCCCTGGGACACCCGAACGAAAAAGCCGCCGACGTTGCATCCCAGGCCGAGGCGCGAACCGATGCCCATCAGGGCGCCGCCGATCATGGCCCAGGTGGCGAGTTCGATCGTCGTTTTTTTGAACTTGAACTCATTGCTGAGAAGGGCCATCACCGCCGCGCCGCCGATCAAGGCCAGCGACATCCAGTCCGCCGGGTTGACGGCCGGGTTCGGGATGCCGTTGACGTACCCGAAATAGATGTTGTCCATTTTCTCCGAGCCGAGCTTCTGCATCGTCCAGCCGACCCACTGCGCTTCCTGGGTCGTCACGTACCAGTAGCCCGGATCGAACACGGTCCCATTCACCGAGATGCCGAAGTCGAAGCCCATCCGCTCGAGCAGGGTGCCGGCGTTCTTGACCCCGAATTTCACCCGCAGGCCCTGAATGACTAACATATGCATGCCGGCCGCGATGCCGAGCACCAAGCCGGCGATGGCGGTCCTCTTGTTGGCGGTGATCATGGCCCAGTAGCCCGCCAGATCATCGGCAAAACGGGGGGCGGCCTGACCCTCTCCCAGGTTCTTACGCATGTAGCCCTTACGGGACCAGATGACGTAGACCACGAGGAGCAGCAGGGCCGCGGGGATGACGACACCGATCGTCAGGTTGCCCAGGAAGGCGCCGATCACGGATTCATTGGACCATCCCGACATCTTGGCGAAGGTCGTCGTCGGCTGGTCCCAGACGTAACCGGCCAGATACTGGTCCAACCAGCCGTCACTCACATTGATGGGCTCGGGCAGCCCCTTGGCCAGGGCCGATTCCCGCCATGAGTCGGGAACCAGTTTGTTCGTCCAGCCGCCTATGTCGGCGAAAATGGCCTGGGAGACGCTGATCGAAACGACCACCAGCAGGGCGCTGCCGTTGCCTTCGCCGGTTTTGTAGAGCGAGCCCGAGGCGCAACCGCCGGCGAACACCATGCCGACGCCGAAGATGAACCCGGCGATGACTGCATGGAGACTAGTCGGCGCGGAGTGGAAGGTGCTGAGCCCGGTTGCCGTCACAAAGGCGCCGACGAGGGCGAACAGCACGGTGGCGATCATGATGCCGACGGCCATCCTCGGCACGCCGACGGCGAAAAGATCCCGGAACGCCGAGGAAAAACAGAACCGTCCGTATTGCAGACACATGCCGTAGATGAGTCCGAACCAAAGATACACGGACAGATATAGGTAATATTCGTTATAGGTGTATGTGCCCACGCTTATCAGGGCGAAGAACCCCATGATCCCATAAGCCCACTTGCGATTTCTTCTCATTTGGTCGTCCAACTGACATTCCTCCTAGCGCATGATTGAAACCCGGCCGCCGGCTGTTTCATGCGGCCTGTAGATCGTCACGATGGTCTTGTATCGGAACACGCGGTCGGATACGGCGAATTCGCTGATCCGCTTGAGTTCCGCGATCCTCCGCCGGACTGGTTCCGGCAGCGGGCCGCCCCGGCCATCCGATATGACGGCGAGCGCCGCCGCGTCCGTCGGCGCCGCCGGCGCGGCTTTTGGATAAAGGGGCGACGGTGTCTCCCAGGTGAAACGGACCGGCGAGGTCCCGATCGAATCCGGGGGCGCAAGATCGGGACTCGTCCCGGCGATGACGATGTCCTTGTCGGTGTGCAGATCGAGAATCGGGACCGCCGCCGCCGGGTTGACGGAAGACCGGGCCTGCGCCAGGACGATGACTTCCACACTTTGGCCGCCGATGGAAGAAAGGTACGCGCCCGCGTCCTTTAGGTTGACCGCGCTGGTCCCGCTCAGGAAGGGAAGATAGCCGAAGGTTGCGGTGACCAGCGCCGAGATCACGGTGCAGGCCACCAGGTGGCGGACGATCCGTGCGTTCCGTAGTTGCCGCATTCCGTAGGCCGCCATCAATGCAAGCATCGGCAGCGCCGGAATGACATAGCGGATGCGCCTGACTTCCAGAACCATCAACAACAACACCACCCAGCAGACGATCAAAAACCTGAGGTCTTTCCGGACGACGGCAACGGCGACGGAACCCAGAGCGGCAACCGTGACGAAGGGATGGATTTGAAAGAAAAACGTTGAAAGGTGGCTTTCCCCCCAACGCTGAAGCCCCGGCGCCTGATAATCCACCAAGAGTTTGATCTGCTCGGCGAACACGCCGTATTTCCAAAGCACGGCCGGCGCGATCAGGAGCCCGGAGACCCCCATGATCGCGCCGGCGCGCCCCACGATCACCCACCCCCGCTCAATCAGGTGGACCAGAAAAACGACGGCAAGCACGCTGAGCATCACCCAGGCGGAATACTTGGTCAGCAGGGACAGGCCGATCGTCACCGACGCCAGGGCCAGCCAAGCTTTGCCGCCGCGCCCGAGGGCAACGATCGTGGCAAAAACAGCCAGGGTAAGGAAAAACATGGTCGGAACATCGACTAGCATGAGGGGAACCTGGATCAGCAGGTAGGGCATGCCGAGGAGAAGCACGCCGGCGATCACGCCGACGGTTTCATTCCATAAGGTCCGGCCGATGGCGTAGGTCAGCACGACGGTCCCGGAGAAGAACAGCGTCGTCAACACCTGGACGGCGGTGCGATCCTCGCCGAAAATGCTGAAGACCAAACCATAGAGGAAGGGAACCAAGGGCAAGTCCGTCCACACCGGGATAGCCCTGCCCCATTCCATAACAAAAGATCCCACCCCGAAAAGCGCGAGATGCTTGGCCTGGGTAAAATAGCGGCCGGCATCGATGATAACCTCCGGCTCACGCCAGAAAATACCGGCGGTCATGAAGGAGGCCGCGAATAACGCCGCAACCGTCCAGCGCCGCGGCAGGGTGATCCCGGACAAAACGTGGGCCAGCAAAATCCCGGTGAGCAGGACCAGGAACATCGGCCAGACCTGGGTCTCGGAAACTGTCCACTGCCAGCTCGTCAGCCGGTTATCGTCGAACGACCGAAAGACGTAAAGGGCGAGGAATACGGTCAGAGCAGACAGGGAAACAAGGAGGACAGCGACGGCCTCCTCCTCTTGCTTGAGCGGCAGCCCACGGCCGCCGGCTGGACGGGCCCATGCGGAAAAAGCGGCCGGTCCCGGCCTGGTCAACCGCGGCAACAGGCCTTTAAAACATGTCTTTGACGTCCCGTTCATCGCCTGTTCCAAAATGTCATGTCCTCAATCATCACGTATTAACCGCTTCTTTTCCTCCCCATACCGTCACCCGCGCCCAAGCGGCCATGCCGCCGCCCTACCAGGAAATGACCCTGTCGCATGAGAAAATCGCGTCGACGAGCGATTTATAGGAAATGTTCCCCTCGCTCAGATCGACGACCGTGACCTCGTTGCTTTCGGATTGGGCGTCTATGATCCTGCCGGAAAATTCATCGGGCCCGTCGTTGAGAATGTGAAGTATCTTCATGGCTTCGCCGGTTTTTTTATAAAACAATCATTCTGTCCGCATCGTGGGCCATCAGCGCGTTCTCAAACTGGCTTCCGGCCGTAATTTCCTCGGCAAGGTTTTCCGTTTCGATCTCCAGGCGCTCCGCGCTGTGCCGACAAATGCTCATGGACACGTTGTCGGCCCCCGCCAGATCGCTGAAGGACGGGTCGCCAAACAGATGGATGCCTTCGTCCATCGCGAAGACCATCACCTGATGGTTTTTGCTCACGGCCGCCCGGATGATTCCCAGCACATGATCCAGGTGCCGGTCCGTATTCACGAGAATTCCCAGCTTCAACCCCGGCTCCTCTCTTTGTCGGCTCCCGGACCCGCGATTGGCAATGCATCCGACGCCTGGGCATGTTGGCGCCCGTTTTCAGGGTGCTCCCCTTGCGGCGAAGCGCGGGTCCCGAATTCGCCTAGTGACACAGGAAGCGTTTCGTTCGCAAAAATGCGCCCGTCAACATTTCCGGCACTGGGAAAATACTATAGTGGCAGATAAAGCGGCGGAATGATGCAAGTGCATCAACCGCAGGCGTTGGCGTGAAAGGGGAAACGGCCGTTTTGCGCGGGTGCTCGCGGCCGGGCCATCCCTCGGAAAGGCCGCTTCCGGCGGTGCCGGATCGGGCCCAATCAGCGCTCAATAGGGAAGGATATGGTCGTACTGGGTCAGCCTGGCGGCGAGGTCTTCGGGGGCGACGAATTCCAGTCCTTCGTTTTCCTTGCGGCACGTAAAGACATCGACATCCATTTCCTCCAATAGCTCCAGGTTCTGGGTGTTGGCTTCGGTTTCCTCAAGCTTTCCCCCCACCACGCATACATCCACGGCGTCATCGGCAAGGGTCATTCCCAGCGCCATGCGAAGCGCTTCCGCCTGCCGGTTTCCGACCAGCACAATGATTTTCTTGGTCATCGCCCTTCCCTCTTCGCCTGTACCCGTTCATTCATCCGGGTTGCGCGTCCCGCCTTTGCCGGCTGCGTTTTTTCTTTTGGGCCGCCCGCCCGGACATGGGATATGCCCTGGACAAGGTTGTGCCGATAGGCGTAGGCAACGGTTTCCGCCCGGCTGTGAACCCCGAGCTTGGCCTGAATGTGCTGGATGTGATTGCGCACGGTTACGAGACGGATGCCCAATACCTTTGCAATCGCCCCCGTCGACAGGCCCTCCGCCAGCAGTTCAACGACCATGCGCTCGCGAGCGGTCAGGGGGCAAGGGACTGGTGGCGGCGGCGAATCACCAGCCCGGGAATTGTCTTCCCGGCCCGGCCTGACCCCGGGAACCGTGTTTTCCAGGACATCCAGGACATCCAAGGGGGCATCCCGACGCAGAAGGTGGACGCAAAGCCAGGAATCATCGTGCAGAGATGGCACTAGTATAATGTTGACCCAGAACTTTAAATTTTTATCGCCGGATGAGCGGACATGAATGGGGAACCCGCACGTCGCCTGGCGCCCATTGATCAGGCCGGCCACGTCGCACCTTGTCTGGCAGAAGGACTGTCCCGTCGGGCCGATGCCCTGAAGAATTTCGGAGCAGTTATGCCCAAGCGCGTCCTTCGAGGAAATGCCCAGCAATTGGCCGCAAGCTGCGTTCCAAAGAACGATCCGTTGGCGCGTATCGACCGCGAATACGCCGTCGACCGCACGGTAGAGCAGGTCCGAAAGATTAGGCAATGGCTTCACCCCCACTGGCTCGCTCTCTCCGAATTGAAGAGATTAGGACCATCGCCTGCATAGGAAGGGAGACGGACCAAGCGATAAAAAAGACCCGGATTACAGGACCCGGGTAGTTATTATTTTGCCACTAGGAAAAGTGTAACCGAACTTGGGTCTCATATTCAAGATATTGTAAATGATCGAACTGGAAATCCGCCGGCGGTGAGGTGGATAAGCCCATAAGAAAAACCGCCACCTCAACCGCCGTGACATTTTCAAACAGAACCGCTCTACTGCTCTGGCCGAGTGGCGTCAACTCGCCGCGTGAGAGTCTTGACCGCACCTGATCAGCCAGCTCACGCCCGGTTAATCTGACATTGCCAACGAGTGTGTTGTGGGACGAGATAGGTCGAAAGCCGACCCTAAAACAACGAAGGAAACTGTTCGTGAGGGCGAGGTATACCTTCAGAGGCAACTAACACTCCCAACAACAGCGGGCGAGCGTGCGGCAGTGATGGCGATTGTCTTTGCCGTAGCGGGGACTGTAACTATCGCAGGGTTAATTATATTAGTGTCGTCTCAGCGGGCCGGTGGTTTTGACGGTGCATTCGTTGGGGGCATCGCGGCGGCCCTTCTTTTCTTATCAGGCTCGGCGCTATGTGTTTGGGCAGCGTTTTCCGTTGGCTTTGATCTTCCGGAAAGCCAGCCTGAAAGTCGGGACCAGGATGTCGAACAGAGAACTAAACCTGGAGACGCCCCGCCTGAACAGGCAGAGAGTTATCAGGGTAAGATCAACGATAATCACGGGGTTCTAATGTCGAACGCGAAAAAGTTCAAATGGGGGATAATCTCCGGGCTCGCCGCCCCATTTGTTGGCGTTCTTGTCTGGCTCACTATTTCTTTTTTTTCGGCTTAGGCCCCACGCACTCGTCTCCGGCCGGGTATTTTCAGCCGATTTTCTCCCGGCGCCCTAATTCGCTCCGAAAATCCCCGTTTGCCGGACCCCGCCCGACCAACTGTCGGGGTGCCTTTATGGGTTGCCCGCCGAAGGGTAGCAAAAAAATTTCTTGACTGAAGGGCCTAAAAGACCCCAATCTATTATTGAAAATGCGTCGCATTATCAATAATAGATTGGGCGGGGCATAAATGACGGACTTTAAAGTCAAACGGGCAACCGAGAACCTGGAGTTTAAACCTGATGAATTTCAAAGTAATTTTCGCGGCCATGATCCTCGGCCCCGCATCGGGCTTGACGGCCATGGCAACCAGCGCCTCGGCGGCCGAGGTCAATCTTTATTCTTATCGCCAGCCGTTCCTCATGAACCCGCTGCTCAACGCCTTCACCAAGGAGACCGGAATCAAGGTCAACATGGTGTATTTGAAGAAAGGCATGCTGGAACGGCTCAAGGCCGAAGGCGCCAACAGCCCCGCCGACCTGATCCTGACGGCCGACATCGGCAACCTTCACAACCTGGTCGAGGCCGATCTCCTCCAGGCGGCGAAATCGCGTATGCTGGAAAGCAATGTGCCGGCCCGGTTCCGTCATCCGAAAGGTCTATGGTTTGGGTTGACGACGCGCGCGCGGATCATTTTCGCTCATAAAAAGCGGGTCAAGCCGGGCGAGGCGGCCACCTACGAAGATTTGGCCCAGCCCCACATGAAGGGCCGGGTCTGCACCCGTTCCGGCAAGCACGTCTATAACGTTTCGTTGCTGGCGTCGATCATCGCGGCGAAAGGCGAGGCCGCCGCCGAAGCCTGGGCCCGTGGCCTCAAGGCCAATTTAGCCCGCAAACCGCAAGGCAACGACCGCGCCCAGGTGAAGGCGGTCTACCAGGGCGAGTGCGACGTGGCGCTCGGCAACACCTATTACATGGGCAAGATGATGACCAACGAGAAAAGCCCGGTACAGAAAAAATGGGCCGCCGCCGTCAACGTCATCTTCCCCAACCAGGGCGGCCGCGGCACCCATGTCAACATCAGCGGCGCCGGCGTGACCAAGGGCGCCAAGAACAAGGCCAACGCCGTCAAGCTGATCGAATTCCTGAGCGGCGGCGCGGCGCAGAAGATCTACGCCGAAGGCAACTTCGAATACCCCATCAAGGCGGGGGTCAAGCCGCACCCTATCGTCGCCGGCTGGGGAAAATTCAAGGCCGACGAAACGTTCCTGTCCAAGATCGCCGAGCACCGAACGCAGGCGACCCGGATCATGGACAAGGTCCGGTTCAATAACTGACGCGCCGGATTTTCCGCGTACCCGGCGGGCCGCTTCTGTTGGGATGAAGGATGAATCGATAGTGACGAGTGAAGCAACAACGGTTGGCATGGCCCCCCCCCGGACTCCCTGGGTCAAGAAGGATTTATGGTCATGGGTCAACGTGTGGAGCATCGGAACCGTTCTTATCGCGGCGGCGGTGACGGTGCCGATCGTGGCCGTTATCTTCATCGGCCTGACGCCCGGCGACGATATCTGGTCGCATCTGGCCTCCACCGTTCTGCCGTTATACATCTCCACCACATTACAACTGATGATCGGCGTCGGCGTCGGCACCCTGATCATCGGGGTCGGCACGGCGTGGCTGGTCAGCACCTGCCGGTTTCCGGGCAAACGCATCTTCGAATGGGCGATGTTGTTGCCGATGGCCATGCCGGCTTACGTGATCGCCTATGTCTATACCGACATTCTGGAATACGCCGGTCCGGTCCAGGGCTTGTTGCGCGACGTCTTCGGCTGGACTTTGAAACGGGAATACTGGTTCCCGGAAATCCGTTCGCTCGGCGGCGCCGTTTCGATGATGACCCTGGTTCTCTATCCTTATGTCTATCTGCTGTCGCGCGCCGCCTTCATGGAACAATCGGTGTGCGTGCTGGAAGCCAGCCGGATGCTGGGCCGTGGCCCGTGGCGGAGCTTTTTCTCCGTCGCCCTGCCGTTGGCGCGGCCGGCCATCGTCATCGGCACCTCCCTGGTGCTGATGGAAACGCTGAACGATTTCGGGACGGTGGATTTCTTCGCCGTCAGCACCTTCACGCTCGGCATCTATGACGTCTGGCTGAACATGAACAACATAGCCGGCGCCGCGCAACTGGCCGGACTTTTGTTGTTCTTCGTTGTCTTCCTGGTGCTGACCGAACGCTTCGCCCGGCGCAAACAACGCTTCCACCACACCACGTCCAAATACAAGGCCTTGCCCGGATATGAACTGCAAGGCTGGGCCAGGCTTCTGGCGACCATCGGCTGCGCGCTGCCGGTGGTGCTCGGCTTCGTCCTGCCGGCGGCGGTGCTGGGCGGTTATGCGGTGATCCATTTCGAGGCGGCGGCCAATGCTGAGGTTTTCCGCCATGCCGGCAACAGCGTTATGCTGTCGGGCTTGGCGGCGGCCCTCGCCCTCGCCATCGGTATTTTCATGGCCTACGGGGTGCGGATTCGGAAGCAAAAGATCGTAACCTTCATGGCCCGCTTCGCCAGCCTCGGCTACGCCGTTCCCGGATCGGTCCTGGCCGTCGGCGTGCTGGTCAGCCTGGGCGCGCTGGACAACGGCATCGACGGCTTCATGCGCGGAACCTTCGGGATATCGACGGGGCTTCTGTTCAGCGGCACCATCGCCGCCGTAACTTTCGGTTATCTGGTCAGATTTCTGGCGCTGTCGTTCGGCACCGTCGAGGCCAGCCTGGCCAAAGTCACGCCGAGCATGGACGGCGCTTCGCGCAGCCTCGGGCACGGCCCGTTGAGCACGCTGCGCCGCATCCACCTTCCGCTGATCCGGGGCAGTATGCTGACGGCGGCGATGCTGGTCTTTGTCGACAGCATGAAGGAACTGCCGATGACGGTGATCCTCAGGCCGTTCAATTTTCACACCCTGGCGACCTATGTGCATCAATACGCCTCCGACGAACAGTTGGGCGAGGCGTCCCTGGCGGCGCTGGCTATCGTTGGTTTTGGCATTTTGCCGGTTATCGTGTTTAGCTTCGCCATAACCCGGTCCCGGCCGGGCCATACAGCAGAAGGTCAATCGTCGTGAAAGGGCTGCATGTCGTCGGCGTTTCCCACGCCTACGGAGACAAACAGGTTCTCGACAACGCATCGTTGTTGATCCCGGCCGGCGAGGTGGTCTGCTTGCTGGGCCCATCGGGGTCCGGCAAGACCACGTTGTTGCGCCTTGCCGGCGGGTTGGAACGGTTGCAAAAGGGACGGATCGCCATCGACGACGAGATCGTCGCCGACAAGGACACGCATGTTGCGCCCGAACATCGGGGCATCGGGCTGATGTTCCAGGATTACGCCCTGTTCCCGCACCTTTACATCATCGACAACGTGACCTTCGGCCTGTTCGGCCAGCCCAAGGACCAGGCCCGCCGCCGGGCCATGGACATGCTCGATCAGGTGGGCATGACACGGCATGCGACAAGCTATCCTCATAGGTTGTCGGGCGGCCAGCAACAGCGCGTCGCACTGGCCCGCGCGCTGGCCCCCGAACCGAAGGTCCTGCTGTTGGACGAGCCGTTCTCGGGCCTCGACACCAACATGCGCGGCCAGATCCGCGAACAGACCCTGAGCGTTCTCAAGGCCAGCGGCGTCGCCACCGTGATGGTCACCCACGACCCCGAAGAAGCGATGTTCATGGCCGACCGGATCAAGATTCTCGGCGCCAACGGCCGCATCCTTCAGGCCGGCAGGCCGCATGAAATCTATTACCACCCACGGCACGAATTCGTCGCCAAGCTGTTCGGGTTGATGAACCGGTTCGAAGGCGTCGTCAAAGGCGGGTGCGTCGAAATTCCGATTGGGAAAATTCGCGCCAAGGGCATGGGTGAAGGCCGGAAGGTCGAGGTTCTGGTCCGTCCCGAGGGCGTCACCCTTGAAAGCGACAGCGACAACGGCACCCCCGTCGAGGTGATTTCCACCCACCTGCTGGGGCACGACAACATCGTCCGCGTGCGGCTGACGGAAAAGGCTGGGGATGAAAACGGGAAAGAGCTTTACGTCCGTATCCACCATGCGTTTGAACCGGAACTGAGCAAACGGATTACCGCTGGCGTCGACCCGGAATACGCCTTTATCTTCCCCTTGGATAAAGAAGGCGGCATGTCCGGCAACGGAAACATATCGGTGTCTCAACCCGAAGCGGCGGAATAATTTTGTCTTTGCCGAGGTGACGGTATAATTACCGCGCCGGACGGAAGGAAATGGAAATGGTAGAGCTGACTCCGTCATTCATGCTGGAATACGAATCCCTGGATCGGGACCATCAGCACCTCGCCAACATCGTCAATCGGATCGTTCAAGCGATCGACGACGGCGAGGCGGAGAAATGCGAAGACTTGGTCATCGATTTAGTCCAATCGACCAAATCGCATTTCGCCAACGAGGAGGCGTTGCTGATCAAGGTCGGCTATCCCAACCTCAAGAAGCACCAGGACCATCACAAGAGCCTGAACACCAAGATGGAGCACCTTCTGGAGTTCGCGAAAATGGCCGGGGAAAACCAGATGGCCGGCGACAGCCTGCGCAAGGAACTGGTCTTTTTCCTGATGGACGACGTCATCACCACGGATATGGAGTTCAAGAGCTTCATCGAAGAAAAGGCGAAACCGGAAAAGGCCTGATCGGATAGCCCGAGGGCCACCGCTGTTTCTCCGTTACCCTTTGAGCCCGGCGTAGGTTTCGGGATCGAAGGTATCGACCTGGATGACGTCGTCCCGGGCTTCCTCGGCGGCCTCCAGACGCATGCGTTCCTGGGCGTCGATGATCCCGGCGGCGAGGGCGCGTTCGCCGAGGGTGCTTTCCGGCGCCGGTTCCAGCTTTTCGGCTTTGATCGCGTCGCGCACCTTGCCCTGGGCGTCGCGGGCCGCGATCACCAGGCGCAGGGTCTCCTCCAGCCGCCCGAGGCCGTCCTCGCCGGGGCCGGGGACGAAGATGTCGGCGCTCAGCCTGAGCCGGGCCTCGTTGCCGTCGAGCAGGCAACGGGCCACCTCGGCCCCCAGGCCGTCCGCCGGCGGCCGGCGGCGGGCGCCCAGGGGAAAGACCAGGAAACGCACCTTCATGGCGACCAGCCGGTTGGGCAGGTTGTCGAGGACGCCCCGAAGCGCTTCCTGGATGTTCCACAACGCCAAATCGCATGACCATTTGAGGAACGGCAGGTCATGGGCCGGTCGGCCGTCGTCATGGAAACGCTTGAGCGTGGCCGACGCCAGGTACAGCCACGCCAGAGCATCGGCCAAACGGCCGCTGATCTTCTCGCGCCGCTTGAGCGCCCCCCCCAGCGTCGCCAGGGCGACGTCGGTAATCAGCGCGAACGCGGCGCTGTAGCGGGTCAAGGCGCGGAAATATCCGGCCATCGGGCCACCGGGTGGGACCGCCGCAAGCCTCCCTCCCGTCAACGCCAGCAAAACCGCGCGCATGGCGTTGCGGTGGACGAACCCGAGGTGGCCGAAAAACGCCCGGTCGAATCCCTTGAGATCGTCCGTCTGCACCGAGAGCATCTCGTCATGGACGAACGGATGGCAGCGGATCGAACCCTGGCCGAAGATGATCAAAGACCGGGTCAGGATGTTGGCGCCCTCGACGGTGATGCCGATGGGGGCGGAAACGTAGACCCTGGACAAGATATTGCGGGGGCCGCCGCAAATCGCCGCCCCGGCCATGATGTCCATGGCGTCAATCACGGACTTGCGCATGCCTTCGGTGAGGTAGGCCTTGACCACGGCCGACAGCACCGCCGGCTTCTCGCCGGCGTCGACGGCGGCGCAGGTCAGCGCCCGGGCCGCGTTCATCAGATAGGCATGACCGGCGATCCGGGCCAACGGCTCCTCGACGCCCTCGAAACGGCCGATCGGCAGGTTGAACTGCTCGCGCACGGTGGCATATGCGCCGGTCGCGCGCGCCGCCAACTCAACGGCGGCCACCGACAGCGCCGGCAGCGAGACCGAACGCCCGGCGGCCAGGCTATCCATCAGCATCATCCATCCCCGGCCGACGCCGTCGCGGCCGCCGATGACGAAATCGACCGGAACGAACACGTCGGTGCCGGTGATCGGCCCGTTCTGGAACGGCACCCCCATGGGATCATGCCGGTCGCCGATTTGGATTCCCGGCACATCGCTGGGGATTAGCGCACAGGTAATACCGATATCCTCTTCGCCACCCAAAAGCCCGTCAGGATCGAACAGGCGGAAGGAGAGGCCGATAACAGTGGCCACCGGGGCCAGGGTGATATAGCGTTTGTTCCAATTGAGGCGGATGCCGAGAACTTGCCTGCCCTCATAGGTGCCGCGGCAGACGACGCCCGTGCTGCGGGTCGATGCGGCGTCGCTGCCGGCGTGGGGCTCGGTCAGGGCGAAGCAGGGAACCTCCTCGCCCCGCGCCAGACGCGGCAGGTAATATTGCTTCTGCTCGTCGGTGCCGTAATGGAGGAGAAGTTCCGCCGGGCCCAGGGAGTTGGGCACCATCACCGTGACGGCGGCGGTAACGCTGCGGCTGGAAATCTTGGCGACGACGGCGGAATGGCCGACGGCCGAGAAACCCAGGCCGCCGTATTCCTCCGGAACGATCATGCCGAAGAAGCGCTGGCGCTTAAGAAAGTCCCAAATCTCCGGTGATAGGTCGCGGTCCTGGACAATGCGCCAGTCATCGACCATTCGGCACAGTTCCTCCGTCGGCCCGTCGAGGAAGGCCCGCTCGCGTTCCGACAGCACCCGCGGCGTGAAGTCCAAGAGCTTCCGCCAATCGGGGTTGCCGGAAAACAGGTCGCCGTCCCACCATACGGTGCCCGCCTCGAGCGCGATGCGCTCGGTATCGCCAATGGTTGGAAGGAGGGAACGGACAAGACCCATGACCGGGGCCGAGATCAAGGGCCGGCGAATGGCCGGCACGCCGAATACCAAAGCCGCGGCGATCACCAATCCGGCCGTGGTCATGAACGCCGCCGGTGACTGAACACCCGCCTGCCACCACGCCGCCAGCACCAGGCCCAACGCCGAAACCCAGGCCCAATAGCCGCGCCCGGCATAAAGAAGGGCCACGAAACCGAGCCCGGCCAAAACGAGCAAAGCGATGGTCATGGTTTCGGTCCTCTCAATTGCGCAAGGGTTTGCCGGTTTTCAGCATCTGCGATACGCGGGCGATGCTGGCCGGGTTCCGGGACAAGGCGACGAAGGCGTCCCGTTCCAGAACCAGCAGGTCGTCCTCGCCCAAGGTTTCGGTGATGTCCGTGTCGCCGCCGCTCAACACCCCGGCCAAGGCCTTGCCCACGGTCACGTCATGGGGGGCAGCCTTACCGCTGAGGCGGAACCCGTCAACCGCCATCGACATCGCCGTCAGGGCGGTTTTGCCCGGCAGCGGAATTTCCCGCGCCTCGGGGGCGCCGTAACCCTCGGCTAGGGCCAGGACCTTGGCCTTGGCGTCGGCCAGCAGGCGGTCGCGGTTCATGGTGATTCCGTCTTCGGGGCGCAGGATCAGAAGGTCCCGAGCTTCGACCGCCGATTTCGCCACCGCCGCCATGCCGATGATCTCGAATACCTTGATTACCGGCGGCATCGGCCCACCCCGCCGGTCGGGGGTGTTGGACCACCGGAGCAGCATTTCCTTGCACCCGCCCCACCCGGGGACGACGCCGACGCCGACCTCGACGAGGCCGGTGTAGGTCTCGGCGTGGGCTTGCACGGCGTCGCAATGAAGGAGGATCTCGCAGCCGCCGCCGAGCGCCATGCCGGCAGGCGCGCCGACCACTGGGAAAGGCGCGTGTTTCAGGGCTTTGTAGACGTTTTGCCCGCGGCGGACCAGGTAACGGACGGCGAACCACGCCCTGAGTTTCATGGCGATCAGCAACAGGCCGATGTTGGCGCCGACGGAGAAGTTGGAGGCTTCGTTGTAGATCACCAACCCCCGATATCCCTTCGGCACCAGGTCGATGGCCGTTTCGATCATCGACAGGATAAACGGGTTGAGGGAATTCATCTTGCTGTGGAATTCCAGGCACAGCACGCCGTCGCCGATGTTCCACAGGCTGGCCGAGAGGTTTTTCGCCAGCGGTTTCCGGCGGCGCTTGATATCGGCCAGCATAAGCACGCCTTCGGGGCGTATGACGTCATGGTATTCGCCCTCGGTGCCGAGGAACCGAAGGCGGCCGTTTTCGGTGCGGTAAAAGGGCCGCCCGTCGGCCATTTCCAAAAGCTTCGGTACCGGCAGGCCGTCGGCCCGCAGCCGTTCGGCGAACCAGCCGGTCCCCAACTGGTCGATGAGCTCGAACGGTCCGAATTTCCAGTTGTAGCCGAGGCGCATGGCGTCATCGACGCCGACGATATCATCGGAAATTTCAGGCACCAACCGGGCCGCGTAGCCCAAGGTGCGGGCCAGCACCCACCAGGCGTAATTGGCGGTCTTGTCGCCGTGCTCCAACATCGCCTTGAGGCCGCCTTTCTTGGCCTTGGCGACGCTTTTCAATTTCGGTTTTTGGGCCGTGCTGTATTCGCCGGTTTCAAGGTCGATCGCCTCCTTGATCTTTTCCTCGGCCTCCGGCTTGAGCCGGTAAAAGCCGCCCTTGCCCTTGCGGCCCGCATAGCCGTCGCCGATCATCCGTTTGATCAGTTCGGGTTCGCGGAACACCTCATGGAAGGGATCCTGTTCGGGCAGCGCCTCGGCCATGCTGCCGAGCACGTGCGGCATCAGGTCGAGGCCGACCATGTCGAGAAGACCGAACACGCCGGTTTTGGGAATTCCCGCCGGGCGGCCCATGACCGCATCGGCTTCTTCGATCGAAAGCCCCTCGTCCATGGCATGGACGACACCACATTGCAGCCAATAGATACCGATCCGGTTGGCGATGAAGCCCGGCGTGTCCTTGCACGGAACGATGGTCTTGCCGAGCCTGAAATCGGCGAACCGGCGGATCGTGTTGACGGCGTGGGCGCGGGTGCGTTCGCCGGCCACCATCTCCAGAAGCCTGAGATACCTTGGCGGGTTGAAGAAATGGGTGATCAGGAAGTCGGATTGGAAATCCCCGGGCATGCCCTCGATCAGCCGGGCAAGGGGAATGGTCGAGGTGTTCGACGACACGATAGAGCCCGGCTTGCGGGCGGCTTGTATTTTTTTGTAAAGGCCCTGTTTGAGGTCGAGCCGTTCGATGATCGCCTCGACGATCCAGTCGCAATCGGCAATCAGGGCCATGTCGTCGTCGATGTTGCCGGTGGTGATCAAATGGGCGCCCAGTTTGTGCATCAACGGCGCCGGGTCGGTCTTGAGCAGCTTTTCCACCGCCCCTTCGGCGATGGCGCTCCGGTTGTCGCCGTCCTCGGCGGCGATATCGAGCAGCACCACCGGCATGCCGGCATTGGCGATTTGGGCGGCGATCCCGGCGCCCATGACGCCGGCGCCGAAAACGGCGGCTTTTTTGATCTCAGTCACTTCGTCGCCTCAAGGATCGTGGCGATTCCCTGACCGCCGCCGATGCACTGGGTCGAAAGCGCATAGGTGCCGCCTTCGCGGCCGAGCAACGCCGCCGCCTTGCCGGTGATGCGCGCGCCGGTGGCGCCCAGCGGATGGCCAAGGGCGATGGCGCCGCCGTCCAGGTTGACCCGGTCCGCGTCCAGGTCCAGGTCGCGCAGGCAGGCCAGGCTTTGCGAGGCAAAGGCTTCGTTGACCTCGGCAAGATCGATGTCGGCAATGGAAAGCCCCGCCCTCTCTAGCGCCTTCCTTGAAGCCGGCACCGGCCCGATGCCCATGATTTCCGGCGCGCATCCGGCGACGGCGATGCTCTTGATCCGGGCCAGCGGTCGAAGACCGGTTCTTTCCGCGTAGTCTTCGCTGCAGACCAACGTCGCCGCCGCGCCGTCGGTCAACGGCGACGAGGTGCCGGCGGTGACCGTGCCGTTCTCGTCGAACGCCGGCTTCAGTTCCGACAGCCCCTCCGCCGTCGTTTCGGGCCGGATGCAGCCGTCGGCATCGACCACGGCGCCGTTGCTTTTGATGGGGATGATTTCGTCGTCGAGCTTACCCGCCGCCTGGGCCGCCGCCGCCTTGGCATGGGATTGGACGGCGAAGGCTTCCTGCGCCTCGCGGGTGATCTGATACTTGGTGGCGACGTTTTCCGCCGTTTCGCCCATGGGGATGTAGGCCTGCGGGAACCTTTCGGCGAGGCCCGGATGAGGCATCGGGTTGTAGCCCATGATCGGCACCCGGGTCATGGATTCGACCCCGGCGCAGATAAATACCTCGCCGGCGTTCATCTGGATGGCGCCGGCGGCCATGTGGATAGCGTACATGGACGATCCGCAGAACCGGTTGACGGTGACCCCGGCGACGCTCAACGGCAATTCGGCCAGAAACGTCACCAGCCGCGCCAAGTTCAGCCCTTGCTCGGCCTCCGGGAAGGCGCAGCCCAGGATGAGGTCCTCGATGTCCTCGGCCTTGACGCCCATCTTGCCGATCAACCCCTTGATGACCTCGGCCGCCAGTTCGTCAGGGCGCTTTTTTTTCAATGCGCCCTTTCCAGCGAAGGTAAAGGGGGACCGGACGTATCCGGCGATGACGACGTTTTTCATTCTCAAATCCTCCGTTAAAGGCCTTCATTCTCCGGCGGTGGAAACGGTCTTGGTTTCCTTTGGCGCGGCCGCCTCCTCCGCAAGCAGGTCTTTCTTCGAAATCTTGCCGATCAACGTCTTCGGCAGGGTCTCGCAAAATTCGATCTGCCGGGGCATTTGGAACGGCGCCAGCTTATCCTTGAGAAAGGCGCGCAGTTCCGCCGCCGAAACCTCTTCTCCCTGTTTCAGCTTGACGAAGGCCTTGATGGTTTCGCCGCGGTGCTGGTCCGGCACCCCGCAAACGGCGGCTTCCTCCACCGCCGGGTGAAGGTAGATCGCTTCCTCGACCATGCGCGGGTAGACGTTGAAACCGCCGTTCAGGATCAGATCCTTGATCCTGTCGACAATAAAAAGGTAACCGTCTTTGTCCAGGTATCCGACATCCCCGGTGTGCAGGTGGCCGCCTTGGAAGATTTCCATATTGTCCCTCGCCCGGTTGGCATAACCCACCATGACCTGGGGGCCGGTGACGCAGACCTCGCCCCTTTCGCCGACGGCCAGGACCTTATCGGGGTCGTCCGTGGAAACGATGGTGACCACCGTCCCCGGAAGCGGCAGCCCGACGGACCCCGGTTTTCCGTCGCCGGAAAAAGGATTGATGGTGATGACCGGGCTGGTTTCGCTCAAACCATAACCCTCGACCAGGGTGCAACCGGTCATGTCCTCGAAACGGCGCTGAATTTCCGTCGGCAACGGCGCGCCGCCGGAAATGCAGAATTCGAGGCTTGAAATATCGTATCTGTCGATGTCGCGGACGGCGTTGAGCGCCGAATACATCGTCGGCACGCCGATGAAGATAGTCGGCCGTTCGCTTTCGATGGCCTCAAGCACCTCGGCGGTTTTGAAATGCGGCAGCAGGATAAGCTCGGCCCCGATCCTTACGCCTAAGTTCATCACCGCCGTCATGCCGAAGGCATGGAAAAGCGGCAGCACACCGAGGATTTTCTCCTCGCCCGCCTTGACCTCGGCGGCCCAGAGCGCGATTTGGGCCGCATTGGCGTAAAGATTGGCATGCGTCAGGCGCGCGGCCTTGGGAAAACCGGTGGTGCCGCCAGTGAACTGGAAGACCGCGACGTCGTTTTTCGGGTCGATGGAAACGGGTTCGGGGGCGCCGTCGTTGTCGATCAGGCGGTCAAAGGAGTAATGGCGGCTGTCTTCGGGTATGTCGGCGATTTCCCGGCGCTTGAGAAGCTTGAACAGGACCTTTTCATGGAACCGGAGAACCCCGCCCATGGAGCAAACGACAACCGTCTCCAGCCGCCCGTTGGTTGCCAGCAGCGGCGCCACCTTGGGGTAAAGGGCTTTCATGTTCAGGGTCACCAGGATGCAAAGCCCCGAATCCGCAACCTGCTTCTTGATTTCGCTTTCGGAGTAAAGCGGATTGATGTTGACGACGATGCCGCCGGCCTTGAGCACCGCGTAATAACAGATCACCGCATAAGGGCAGTTCGGCAGCATCAAACCGACCTTGATCCCCTTGTGGACGCCGAGCGCCTGGAACCCCTTGGCCGCGCGGTTCACCTGATCGGCGACCTCCCGGTAATGAAAGCGCCGGCCGCGGAAGCTGATGCAGGTTTGATCGCCATAGGCCGCCGCCGCTTCGTTGAGCAAATCCGGCAAGGGGCGGGGCGTGATGTCGGCCCGCCAGTCGATATCCGCCGGATAGGACTTCTCCCATGGGAAGGCCCCGCCGGTTTCGGATGTCGGGGGCGCGCCCCGCCGCTTTAAGGGGCCGGCAAGCGCCTCAAGGACGCGGCCAATTTTGCCGCTTATCCGCATACGCTTTCTCCGGTCCGCTCCATCTCAGGCCGCTCCGCCGCGGAAGGGTCTTCTTCCTCCGGCGACAGCGACATCAGGAATGAGGTCACCAGCTCCTGGGTGCCGCCTATGTCCTCGCTCAGGATGCCGTGCCGCTTGGACGGGATCATGTGAAGCGATGTATCCGTCGAAGCGATCTTGTCGAGGACGATTTCGGCGCTTTTGGGATCGATGATTTGATCTTCCGTTCCTTGGATCACGGCGACCGGGCAGGCGACGTCTGACAGGCGTTGTTTCATGTCGTCGACCAGCCGGTGCAACTCGAACAGTCCGCGCATGGGAATGTGCCGGTAATTGATGTCAGGGTGTTCGGATTCGTTGGAACGGAACGGCATCAGCCCCTCCAGCGACGTCACCCACTTCGTCAGTTTGTTGATGCCGTGGATGACGGAAACGAAAATCAGGTTGCGGTTGCGGAACTTGACGGGGACGGAAACCGCCACGACGCCGGCAAGGTTTTCCGGTTGCTCGGCGGCGAGCCGGAGCGCCAGCGCGCCGCCGGTGGAAAATCCAACCACGCATATATGGTCGGCGAAGGCTGAAATGATCTCAAACCCCCGGCGTGCCGAACCCAGCCATTCCTTCCAATTGCGGTCGCGCAGGTCCCAAGGTGACGTTCCGTGGCCGCGAAGACGGACGCCGATGACCGGATACCCCAAGGCCGCCAGCTTCTCGCCATAGGACCTGAGCTCGGCCGGGGAGGCGAGAAATCCGTGCACCAGGACGACGCCGATTTCCCGGGCGTTCTCGGGAACCATAAGATAGGGCTCCGGGTTTTTGGTCGCCGTTTCCTGATCGTTGATGTGGGCGTGCCGCGGCTTGGAATAGTTTCCCCGGCACCACCGGAAGGCGCGGATTTCGTCGTCGAACAACAGCCTGGCCAGGTTCGTTTTTTCGGCCGCCGAATTCGACTGAATTGCCTGCTCCACGGCCCGGCAGGCGGCCTCTACCGGGGCGATTTCGTTAGCATAGACGGATACCGTATTTTCCAATCGCACTTCGTGAAAGCCGTGTTCCTGCTGCAGTTTCGGCAAAAAGCGGTATTTGTCCGGCGTAATTTCGATCAACTCCGACTTGATCGCCATGTCGAGAAACTGTTGGAACCGCTTCCAGACGCCCTTGTGGATGCCGTCGTATCTTTCCGGGATGACCAGGCTCCGATGCAGGTGAATGGAAGGCTCCCGTTGCGCGTTCTTGACGCTGAGATAAAGGAGCGTGTGAAAGGGCTCGTGTCCGATTTCGGTTGTCCCCCGCTCAAGCAGGGTCAGGATCAATCGCGAAGCCAGGTGGCACAGATTGACGGTGACGTTGAAGTAGATTTCGCGGGTGTATTCGTCGCGAAGCAGCCGCGTTTGGCGCCCCAGCACCATGGACACCATGCGGTCGATCCAGCGTCCGGAATCCGGTTTCAGGGCGAACAGGTCATGGAGGCTGTCGATGCGCTGAAACACCCGTTCCAAAACCACCCGCTCCCACCAGTTCCATGAAACGCCCGGCGCAATCGGCCGGCCGAAGCGGACGTCCATGTCCGTGCTTTTGAACAGGATGTTGCCTTCGATCAAAAGCTCTTCCTGGGCCGCGCGCGCGATTTCGCCGCCGAACAGCGCCGCGCCCTTGCTGAGAATGTTTTCGTCATTGCGGATCGGATAGAAAGTGATGTTGCCGGGCACGACCAGGGTCCGTTGACGAGCCGCGGCGATGAGGGTTTCGACGCTGTCCAGCCCCAAGGCTTCGACCCATCTCTGAAGCCGGGGCGCATCGTCGGCTTCGTGGACCATGAGGATGCGCTTCTTGAAGATTTCAAGGGTCAACGCGATCGCCGCGGCGCCCTTGTGGAGTTTGCGCTGGGCCTTATCCCCCGGTGAAAAAATTTCGAAATCGCCTTTGTTGTCGACGACTTGGCGGTCTTTGATCATCCCGCCTTCGGGAAAAACGATGACTTTGCGGCCCCTGAGAATCTCGGCGGTGAGAAAGGAAAGCAGTCCCGGGTAATCGGTCGGTACCGCGCCGACATCCCACAGGAACTTGGCAAAGGAGTCGCTTCCTTCGAACAATTCGCCCGCCGCGACGCAACGGCAGAAACCGCCCGTCGCCTCGTGAATGATGTATTGGGGAATGACCGTTTCTAAGCGGGCGAAGTGATTGAACAGGAATATCTGCCCGTCCTCGAGCTTGCCGTCGGCGCCATGGACCTTGACGTTGATTCCAAGCTGGTCATGCAAGAGCGAAAACGCCCGGACGCACCACTCATAAGTGGTTTCGTTAATCTCCGGCGCGGGACGAATGTCCATTCGTTGACCTCTCGACCAAAGCCGGTCTTATCGAATCGGTCTTAACGTCTTAGGCCCCCGCAACCAGATTAGTACGAATTGGCGGTTTTTGTACTTAATTAATTGCATGATTCTAGTAAATTTTTTGTGCTTGGGGGGGGTTAGAGGGCGTTTTCCATCAATCCTTTTGGATCATGGGCGCCCTGGTCCTGGATCGCGCGCCACACCTTCTCCGGCGTCAGGGGGATGTCGATGTGGACGACGCCAAATTCCTTGAGCGCATCGAGGACGGCGTTGACGACCGCCGGCAGCGAGCCGACGCAGCCGGCTTCGCCGGCGCCTTTAACACCAAGCGGGTTTTTCTTCGTCGGCGCCCCCTCATAGTATTCGATGACCATGTCGGGGACGGCATCGGCGCGCGGCAACCCGTAATCCATCAGCGAGCCGGTGATCAATTGGCCGCTTTCGTCAAAGACGATGTTCTCCGTCAGGACCTGCCCGATCCCCTGGGCGACGCCGCCCATGACCTGTCCGTCGGCGAGCAGCGGATTGATGATGGTGCCGAAGTCGTCAACCACCCAATACCCCAAAAGACGGATGGCGCCGGTCTCGGGATCGACCTCCACCGCCGCCGCGTGACAGCCGTTGGGGATCGAAATCTCGCCCCTTTCGAAGGTCGAGCCCGTATCCAGGCACCCCGGCTCCAGGTCGTCGGGAAGGCGCTCGGGGTCGAAGGAGGCCTCGATAACCTCAACCATCGACACCGATGCGCCGGAACCGGAATCCGTGAAGCTACCGCCCTCAAAGGTCAGGTCGGCGGCCTTCGACTGCAATAGATGCGCCGCCAACCCGGACGCCTTTTCGATCACCTCTTGGGCGGCCTGGGCGACGGCGTTGCCGCCCAGTTCCAACCCCCGGGACCCGCCGTGACCGCCGCCGATGGGGGTCTTGTCGGTGTCGGCCTGGTGGTATTCGACGCGCTCGAACGGAATCCCCAAACGGGCCGCCAGCAACTGCGCCATAGATGTCTCGTGGCCCATGCCCGTGGACTGGCTGCCGACCGACAGCGATACCGTTCCGTCGGCGCGAAAGGCGACGCCGGCGAATTCCTTCGGCCCGCCGCCGGTGCATTCCAGGTAAGGAGCGATGGCGAAACCGAAAAGGCGGCCGGCGGTCTTGGACTGTTCGGCCCTTTCGGCAAACGACCCGGGATCGGCCAGTTCCAGGGTCCGCTCGAACACCTTGGGGAAATCGCCGCAATCGATGTTCAGCCCCATGGACGTCTTATGGGGGAGTTTTTCCGGCGGCATCAGATTCTTGCGCCTGATCTCGACCGGGTCCATGCCGAGCTGGCGCGCCGCGTATTCGATGATGCGCTCGGTCTGGAACGTCGCCTCCGGCCGCCCGGCGCCACGATAGGGGTCCATGGGCCCGGTGTTGATGAAAACGGCGCGGCCGCGGTAGTACATCACCGGAAAGTCATAAGGTCCACCCTGTGTCCGGGCCGAGCCGCCGGTCGGCGTAAACGGCCCAATGGTCCAGCAATAGGCGCCGATGCCGGCAACCGTTTCCGTACGCAGCGCCCGGAAGGTGCCGTCGTTGTCGATGGCAAGCTGCACGCGGCTGGTCTGTCCCCGGCCGTGGGTGTCGGAAAGGAAGCTTTCGGAGCGGTTGTTGATCCACTTGACCGGCCGGCCGAGTTTTTTTGCCGCATAGAGCACCAGGGGCGGTTCCGGATAGGCGCTGTTCTTGACCCCGAAGCCGCCGCCTACGTCCGGCGCGATGTGGTGAATTTTCTCCTTGTCGATGCCGAAGACGTTCTCGGCGAAGGTGTCGCGGTTGGCGTGGACGTTCTGGGTGGCGTTGTAGAGCAGGTAGGTTTCGGTCTCGGGGTCGTAGCCGCCGACGCAGCCGCGGGGCTCGATCGGCACCGCGGTGACGCGGTTGTTTTCCAGGTCGAGGGTGATCACGTGGTCGGCCTCCTCGAAGGCCTTTTCGACCCCTTCCCGGTCGCCGAGCTCGAAATCGATACACAGGTTCCCCGGGATGTCGTCCCACAGTTGCGGTGCGTCCGGAGTCAACGCCTTGACCGCGTCGGTGACCGCGTCCAGGGACTCATAGTCGACGTTGATGAGATCCAGGGCGTCCCGCGCGATCTGATCCGTTTCGGCAACCACCAGGGCCACCGGCTCGCCGACGTAGCGCACCCGGTCGATGGCCAGGCAATGGCGCGGCGGTTCCGACAGCTCCGATCCGTCGCGGTTCTTCCGCACCGCCGTTTTCGTCGGCATCGGGCCGAACCCCTCGGCGATCCAGTCCTGGCCGGTGACCACCAGAAGCACGCCTTCCATGGCCAGCGCTTGGGATGCGTCGATGTTCTTGATGTCGGCATGGGCATGGACCGAGCGCAGCACCGCGGCGCGGGCCTGGCCTTCCAGGTTGATGTCGTCGATGTACCGGCCACGGCCGGTGAGGAACCGCTCGTCCTCGGACCGTTTCACCGGTTGGCCGATGGCTACGTCGGTCATGCCGCACCCCCTTCCCCGTTGGCCGCGTCAACGGCGCGGCGGGCCATGACGCCGATCAAATGGGCCCGGTATCCGGCCGAGGCGTGGATGTCGGCAATCAGGTCGGCCTCGGTGACGGCGATGCCCTTCAGGGCTTCGGCCCGGAAATCCTTGTCCAGGGCGGCCTCCATTTCCGCAACCCGGAACACCCCCGGCCCGGCGCCGGTGACGGCGACGCGAACCGCCCCGTCAACGCGGGCGACGAAGACCCCGGCCACAGCGTACCGGGACGCCGGGTTGGCGAACTTCGCATAGGCGGCGCGCTCGGCAACCGGAAACTCGACGCCGGTGATCAGTTCCCCTTCGTTGAGCGCGGTTTCGAACATGCCGGTGAAGAACCCGTCCGCCGGGATGCGGCGCTTGTCCGTCATCACCGCCGCCGAAAGGGCCAGCACGGCGGCCGGGTAATCGGCGGAAGGGTCGTTGTTGGCCAGCGAGCCGCCGAGGGTCCCCCGGTTACGCACCTGCGGGTCGCCGATGCCGCCGGCCAGCCCGGCCAGGACGGGAATCGCTCGGCGAACCTCTTCCGACGCCGCCACCCGGGCATGGGTCGTCATGGCGCCGATGGAGAGGGACCCATCGGCAACGGTGATGCCTTGCAGGTCCTCGATCCCGGAAAGGTCGATGAGCCCCGACGGCATGGCCAAGCCCTGTTTCATCACCGGGATCAGCGTTTGCCCGCCGGCAAGGAAGGAGCCGTCCGATTGGGCGTCGAAGGCGTCACCGGCCGCGGCCACGGTTTTCGGCTTTTGGTATTCGAAATCCTGCACCGTTCAGTCCCGCATGGCCTTCGCCCCGGCCCGGACGGCCTCGACGATGTTCTGATATCCGGTGCACCGGCAGAGGTTGCCTTCGAGCCCATGGCGTATGTCGGCGTCGCTGGGGTCCGGGTTGTCCTGGATCAGGGTCATCGCCGTCATCACCATGCCGGGCGTGCAAAACCCGCATTGAAGGCCGTGTTTTTCGTGGAAAGCCTGTTGAAGGGGATTGAGCCCACCGTCCGGCGATACGCCTTCGATGGTGATGACGTCGGTGCCGTCGGCCTGCACCGCCAGCATGGTGCAGCTTTTGACCGGCTGGCCGTTGACGTGAACGACGCAGGCGCCGCACTGGCTGGTGTCGCAGCCGACGTGGGTGCCGGTCAGGCCCAAAACCTCGCGGATGAAATCGACCAGCAACAGCCGCCCCTCGACGTCCTGGCTGACAGGTTGGTTGTTAACGCTGAGCGCTATTTTTGGCATTATCCATCCCCATCGATGCGGGTTTCGGCCCGTTTTCGCGCCGATGGCCGAAAACCTTTATAACAGGCGTTTCCATAAACGAAAGCCCGGCCTTGGATGCCGAACCAGGACCAAAATTCGAATGATTCCGGCGCCAGGGAAGTTGATAACGGCGTTGCCGCGATCATCCTGGCGGCCGGGGAATCCAGGCGTTCCGGCAAAACCAACAAACTGCTGTTTGAGGCCGACGGCGCGCCTCTTGTCCGCCGGGTCGCGGCGGCCGCCCTGGCCTCCCGGGCGGCGGAGGTGATCGCCGTCACCGGGCATGAGGCCGACCTCATCACCGCCGCCCTCGCCGGCTTGGACCTTAGGGCCGTCCATAACCCCGATTACCGGGACGGGCTCAGCACCTCCTTGAAGGCCGGGATATCGGCGGTCCCGGACGGGCGGCCGGGGGCGTTGGTGCTGCTTGCCGATATGCCCCGTATATCAGCCGACATCATCGACCTTTTGATCGGGCGCTTCGAAGAAGGCGGCGAAACCGATATCTGCGCTCCCGTCTTTGACGGCCGGCGGGGCCACCCGGTGTTGTGGCCGAGGCGATTTTTCCCGCAACTGCTGGAGATTTCCGGCGATACCGGCGGCCGTGATCTGCTGAAAAAAAACGCCGCCGAAATATCGGCGGTCGAGGTCGATACCGCGGACATTCATTTCGACGTCGACGGCCCCGGGAATCTACTGGGGTGATTTGCCGGACGACTTGCCGGGGGGGGGTGACGTTTATCCGGTGAAGCGCCTTGATCTTTCGGCCCCGGAAGTACAGATAAGCGTTTCATAAAATAACAAGAGACCGACATGAAACTGAAGGACGAAATCCTGATCCAGGCGCCGCGCGAGACGGTCTTCGCGGCGCTCAACGATCCCGACGTTTTGACCGAGGCCATACCGGGGTGCCAGACCCTGGAGAAAATATCGGACAACGAATTCACCGCCACGGTCGTCACCAAGGTCGGCCCGGTGAAAGCCACCTTCAAGGGCGGCGTTACCCTTTCCGATATCGTTGCCCCCGAAGGCTACACCATCAACGGCGAAGGCAAGGCCGGCCCGGCGGGTTTCGCCAAGGGTTCGGCCCGGGTGCGGCTGGAGGAGAATCCGGACGGCACGCGGCTGACCTATGAGGTCACCGCCGAGGTCGGCGGCAAGCTGTCGCAACTGGGTGGCCGGCTGGTGGAAGCGACGTCGAAGAAGCTGGCCGGGGAGTTTTTCCAATCCTTCGAGCGCATCGTCGCCGGCGAAGCCCCCGAGCCGGAACCACAAGCCAACCGGTGGCTGGTCATGGCCGCCATTTGCCTGGCCGTCATGGGACTGGCCGCGTACTTGTTGCTGAAATAAGGGTTCAGGCCCATGAACCTCGATAAGATCACCATGGCCAACGGCGATGTCCTCGGACAGGGCTTGGAATGGCTTGAATCGGGGCGCGGGGCGGTCCTCGCCACCGTGGTCTCGACCTGGGGGTCATCGCCCCTTCCGGTCGGCAGCCATCTGTGCGTCCGCGACGACGGCGCCATGGTCGGCTCGGTCTCCGGGGGCTGCGTCGAGGGGGCCGTGGTCAACGAGGCGCTGGAGATTTTGAAGGGCGCCGAAACAGCCGTGTTCGACTACGGCGTCACCGACGAGATGGCGTGGGAGGTGGGCCTCGCCTGCGGCGGCGAAATTCGCGTCCTGGTCCGGCGCCTCGATGACTTAGCGGCGCTTCACGAAGCCGCCCGTGAACGGCTCCGGGAAGGCAAGCCGTCGGCCATCGTCACCCGGCTTGCCGACGGCGTTTCGGCCCTTATCACCGAGGGCGAGCCCGAGGGACCGCTAGAGGTACCCGAAACGGTCTTGGAAGGCGCCGGAAAGGCGGTCATGGAAAAGCAAAGCCGCCTGGTCGAGGACGGCGCCGAGCCCTATTTCATCGAAGCCGTCGCCGCGCCCCGGCGCCTGGTGCTCATCGGCGCCGTTCATATAGCCCAGGCGCTGGCGCCGCTGGCGAAGATCGCCGGTTTTCATGTCGTCGTCATCGACCCTCGGCAAGCCTTCGCCACCGATGAAAGGTTCCCCGACGTCAAGGTGATCGCCGAATGGCCGGAAGCGGCGCTGGGCGGCCTCGCCCTCGACAACCAGACCGCCGTCGTCACCCTGACCCATGACCCAAAGCTGGACGACCCGGCCCTGAAAGCCGCGCTGACGTCGCCGGCGTTCTACGTCGGCGCCCTGGGCAGCAAAAAGACCCAGGCCAAGCGGGCCGAAAGGCTGGCGGCATTGGGGCTGGGCCCGGCGGAATTGGAGAAAATCCACGGCCCCGTCGGTCTCGATATTGGCGCCGTGTTGCCGGGGGAGATCGCGGTTGCCATCATGGCCGAGATCATCAACGAAATGTGTGGCGATTAACTGGGCTGGGCGGCCATCCAAACCTTGCGGAAACGGTTGACCTCGGCGCTGTGATGCCGCGCCGCCTTGTCGGTGGGCGGCAAGGGGTTGTCGTAAAAGAACGCCGGCAGCTCGTCGTCGGCCTCGGTAAAGCCCGCCTGTTCGTTGAATTGTATTTCCAGCTCCAGCGTCTCCAGGCCGAGCCGGGCGAAGAACCCGACATCCAGGTCCGTGCCCAAGGCATTGTTGAGGGCGGTGACGATCAGTTCCAGGTTGATGTTGGTGACCGAGCGTCCGAACACGCATAGCCCCAGCGAATCGGCGGCGGCGCACATCATCTGCACCTCCATGCTGGCGGCGGTCAGTTCCTCGGTGTCCTTGTCCTTGGTTTCGATGTTGAAAAGGCTGCCGGTGGCGTGATCGGCCCCTTGCGCCGTCACCATCATGGAAATGCCGGTGACCTCGATTGCCCGGGGGTCATAGGCGCTGATGGCCTGCTTCTTGATCACCGGCACCCGTTCGATGCCGAAATGCTCGCCGACCCGCGCCGTCCCCTGGGCCAGGAGCCGGCCGCGCTCGTTGCCCTGGCGGATGTCATCCAGGGCCGCTTCCATAAAGCCGACGTCGCCGTATTCAGCCTGGCCGGAATCCATCAGGATGCCCAGCAGCGCGCCGGTCTCGATGGTGTCGATGCCGAGGTCGTTGGCGGTCCAGTTCAGCCGCGCCACCTCGTCGGGGTCGGTGAGCCCGCAATTGGTGCCCAAAAGCCCGATGGTCTCATATTCCAGGGGCGAGACGACCTCGTTGCCGTCGGCGTCGTTGTAAACGTTGGAGCACTTGATCATGCACCCGGGCATGCAGGCATGGGTTGTGTCGCCGCCGCGGGCGGTGTTCTGCTCGCGGATAAAGTCGCCGCCCATCTTCAGCGTCCCCTTGTCGTGGCCGACCACCTGGCCGTTGGAGAAGTTGCGCACCGGCAGCCCGCCCATATGATTGATGATGTCCGCCACCTGGGCGGTGCCGTTGCGCCCCAGGCTCTTGATCGCCGCGTCGTCGTCCAGCTTCGCCCCGTATTCCCGGACCGACGACATCAGCTTCTTGCGGTCGTGGAAAGGCGGCATCTTGTGCTTGTCGACGATGATGGCCTTGACCTTCTTGGACCCCATCACCGCGCCGACGCCGCCGCGGGCGGAAATGCGGACGGGGCGGTTTTCCTGGTCCGAGAACGCGATGCCGGCGATCAGGCCGCCGTATTCGGCGACCGGGCCGCAAATGCCGATCGAAACCTTGTCGCCGTATTTTTCGTGCAGCAGGGCGGCGGCCTCGAACAGGCCCTTGCCCAGGTACGGTTCGGCGTCATCGAAGGTGACCTCGCCTTCCTTGGTGATGCGGATGACGACCCAGTCCTTTGAGGCGCCCAGGAGCGTGAACCCCGCCAGTTCCAATTGCCCCAGGGCGAAGGCGAAGGTGCCGCCGGCGTTGGATTCCTTGATCCCGCCGGTGAGCGGGCTTTTGCAGCCGACGCTGATGCGGTTGGCGTTGGAAAAATTGGTCCCGGCGAACGGCCCGGCGGAGAAAATCAGCGGATTATCGGCCGACAGGGGGTCGATGGTCGCCGTCCCCCGGTCCAGCAGTGTCTTGACGATATGGTACCGGCCGGCCCGCGCCAGGGTTTCGCCCTCAAGCTCTTCGGAATCGATGGACTGATTTTCGAGGTCGATATGAAGGTATTTGCGCATGTCTTGGTTATCCTTTTGCCGGCGCGGGGCTCGGTCTTTGCCCGGCCTTTGGAGAAAAATTGGGGTCAACGGCCCGGAAACTCAAGCGAAACTTGCCGCCCCAAGAAGCCGGGATAGGGGACCCACAAAGCGGCACCCCAAAGCGCCCCAGGGGGGGGCGGCTTCCCAAGCCCACCGGAGGCGTTGCCCGATGCTTGTGATGGGCCAGCATCACCACGCATCGCGCGCCTTTCCGGATGAACTTGGGGAGCCATCGTATGGGGTCCCTATGTTGGATCCTATCCACTAGGGCCGGGGGCGGCTGGCGTCAATCATCACCGAAAAGAAGCTTCAGCCGCGCCTTTTCGGCGGTCGAGATATGCGCCCTGGCGGCTTGTTCGGCGGTCTCCGAATCGCGCCGCCTGATGGCCTCGGCAATCCCGATATGCTCCTGGCGCGCCGCCTCGGCCCGGCCCGGTACCTCGTAGGTGGTGGATTTGAGAAGCGCCAGCGAATCGTCAAGCGCATTCAAGGCTTCCAACAGATACCGGTTATGGGCCGCCCCGTAGACGGCTTCGTGGAAACGCCGGTTGATTTCCGCCAAACGGTTCGGCTCTCCTTGGGCGGCCTGGTCCTGCTCAATAAGGTCAAACAACAGGTCGACCTCGGCCGCGCTTGCGTGTTCGGCGGCAAGCCCGGCGGCGGTGCCTTCCAGGGCCTGGCGCATGGCGTAAAGTTCCACCACCTGTTGGCGGCCCAGTTCCGCCACCTGGGCGCCGCGCCATGGGGTCAGCACCAATAGACCGTCCGCCTGCAACCGCCGGAAGGCTTCGCGGACCGGCGTCCGGCTGACGCCCAACCACTGGGCGACCTCGGCCTCGCGGATACGCTGTCCCGGCTGATAGCGGCGATCGCGGATGGCGTCTCTAAGCCGCCCCAACACGAATTCGCCGAGCGAGGTCCCCTGATTTTCCGGGGCCGCTTGTTTAAGGGTGTCCGTCGTCATCGGCGGTTCCAGCGTTGTTTCACCAGGGGCGCGCCTGCCCTAAGATGCTCGACCAAACAAGGGAAGGCTAGCGGCTTCAATGCCGGATTGTATACAATAGAGATCAAAGAGGGGAGTCCCAGACCATTTCCGTACCCGAACGACAACTTTCGGCGCTCAGCGCCACTGCCGCCCTGGGCGCGATGGAGGCCGGCGAATTCACGGCCGAGGAACTGACCCGGGCCTGTCTGGACCGCATCGCCGAGCGCGAGGAGGTGGTCGGCGCCTGGGCGTACTTGGACGAAAACCTGGCCCTTGACCAGGCCCGGGCGCTGGACGCCAAGAAAGACGCCGGCGAGACGCTGGGGCCGCTGCACGGCCTGCCGGTCGGGGTTAAGGATATCTTCGACACCGCCGACATGCCGACCGAATGCGGGTCCGAATATTACGCCGGACGCCGGCCGCTGGAAGATTCGGCGGTGGCGGCGCTCCTTCGCCGGGCCGGGGCGGTGATCATGGGCAAGACGGTGACAACGGAATGGGCGCTTACGGCGCCGGGAAAGACGGCCAATCCCCATGATTCGAAACGCACCCCCGGCGGTTCTTCCTCCGGTTCGGCGGCCTCGGTTGCCGATAACATGGTGCCGTTGTCCATCGGCACCCAGACCGGCGGCTCGATGATCCGTCCGGCGTCCTTTTGCGGCGTTTTCGGCTACAAGCCGACGTTCGGGTCCATCCCCCGGTGCGGCATAAGCATGCTCGCCCGGCGGCTGGACACTATCGGCGTCTATGGCCGCGAGGTCGAAGACCTCGCCCTTTTGGCCGACGCGCTGATGGTCCACGACCCCGGAGACTGGGACATGCGTTCGTCCCCGGGCCAGGAGCTGGTGGCGGCGCTGGAAGAAAGACCAGCCGATCCCCCCCGCCTTGCCTTCGTCCGCACGCCCGCCTGGAACGAGGCCGAGGACGACATGGCCAAGGCCCTGGAGGAATATATCGCCGGCCTCGGCGATCGGGTCCGGGAGGTCGAGCTGGAGGGCGTTTTCGCCGACATCGTCCCCACCCACAGGACCGTCATGCATGCCAACGTCGCCGCCAACCTGGGCGAAGCGGCGGAAAAGGCGCCGGACAAGATGCGCAAGGAAACCATGGAACGGGTGGATGCCGGCAACGCCATCGCGTCGGCCGATTACATCCGGGCGCTGGGCCGGGCCGAAGCGCAGGCCCAGGCGCTGGACCGGCTGTTCGACCACTATGACGCCCTGCTCACTCCGTCGGCGGCCGGACAGGCGCCCGTGGGTCTTGGCTTCACCGGCAACCATGTTTTCAACGGCATGTGGACGCTTTTGGGCGTGCCCTCGGTTTCGGTGCCGTTGCTCAAAGGCACCGACGGCATGCCCATCGGCGTCCAGGTAATCGGGCGCCGGGGAGAAGATGCGAAGGCCCTTAACTGCGGCCGCTGGCTGTGGGACCGGTTCGAAAAAACAGGATAATCAATCAAGGACAAAGACGGGATTGAAGGTTGGGACGGCAACCCTTATTTAGGCCTCCAGCGCCCGCCGTCGGCACAATATAAACAAAAGGCAGGAAAAAAACATTGAGCACCATCGCCGAAAACGACTTGTTTCTTATGACAGAAGCGGTCTTTCGTGATTTAAAGGCTCACCGCCCCGACAGGGACATCATTTCCGTTTTCGCGAAACTCTTGGACGTAAACTCTCTATGCCGTTGCCTCCTTGGACGACAGATTGCGTGTCCTGGGCAGAACCCCCTACCCGCCGCCTTTCTGGAACATGCGCTCGAACAGCTTCAGCGCGCGGCCACCGACGGCGACGGGGACTTCACCCCTTAAACCGGGACCCATTCATGGCCAGGGCCCGGAAACCTGCCAAACGCAGGGCATCTGTTATATGCTGGCACTCGTCATGTGGACCGATGCCGTTGATCTAAGGGATTTTTACGCCTCCACCCTGGGCCAGGTCGCCCGGCGGATGATCCGCCGCCGCCTGCGCGAATTGTGGCCGGACGTCACCGGCCAAAGCGTCCTCGGCCTCGGCTATGCGACCCCTTACCTCAATGGTTTCCGGGGCCAGGCCGGGCGGATCCTGGCGGCGATGCCGGCGGCCCAGGGGGTGCTGCGCTGGCCGGCGGACGAGCCGGGCCTGACGACCCTTGTCGATGAACTGGAACTGCCTTTCCCCGATCTCAGCATGGACCGGGTGCTGCTGATTCATGCCCTCGAATGCGCCGAACAGGTGCGGCCCATGATGCGCGAGGTCTGGCGCGTGCTTTCGGGCAGCGGCCGGCTGTTGGTGGTGGTGCCCAACCGGCGCGGCATCTGGGCCCGGGTCGAGCGCACCCCCTTCGGAAACGGACTCCCCTACACCCCGGGGCAGCTTTCCAGGGTCTTGCGGGACAACCTGTTCACGCCCATCGAATCCCACCGCGCCCTGTTCGTGCCGCCAATGCCCTCGCGTATGATCCTCAGTTCCGCCCCGGCCTGGGAAAAGGTCGGGCAAAGGGCCTTCACCACTTTTTCCGGGGTCGTCATGACCGAAGCCGTGAAACAAATCTACGCCGCCGGGGCCGTACCGGCCCGCAAGCGCCGCCGGTACCTGCCGGTGCCGGAACGCACGCCTCGGGTTTAGTCTTTCTTTCGCAGCAGGAACACCGCCTGTTCGCCGAACACATTGGCCGAAAACAGGCCGATGCTGACGTGGCGGACGCGGCCCCTGGCGTCGAGAATCTTTTGCGACTCGATGGGGATGTCCAGTTCGCGGCATAGGGCGACGAAATCCCTGATCGTGCAAAGGTGAATGTTGGGCGTTTCGTACCATTCATGAGGCAGCGTGGTGCTGACCGGCATCCGGCCCAAAATCCCCAGCGACAGGCGCGCCCGCCAGTGGGCAAAATTCGGAAACGACACGATGGCGCGCCGGGAAATACGCAACAGGTGGGAAAGCACCACCTTGGGCTGGACCATGGCCTGCAGGGCCTGGCTCAAGACCACGTAATCGAAGGCGTCGTCCGGGTAATCCTTGAGATCGGTGTCGGCGTCGCCCTGGATCACCGTCAGCCCGGCGCTGATCGAGATCTTCACCCCTTCGGTGCTGAGCTCGATTCCGCGCCCATCCACATGGCGGAAATGGACCAGGTAATCCAACAACGTGCCGTCCCCGCAACCGACGTCGAGCACCCGCGAATGCGGCTCGATCATGTCGGCGATCAATTGCAGGTCGACGCGGATGGACTTGCGATCCGGGACCATCACTCGCTTCCGGCGGCGTTGGCCATGTTTTCGCCGGCGCCATCCAGGAACCCCTTCAACAGCCGATGGAATTCGAGCTCGTCCAGCAGGAAGGCGTCGTGGCCCTTGTCGGATTCGATTTCCGCGAAGCTGACGTTGGCGGCGACCGAATTGAGGGCATGGACGATGCGGCGGTTTTCTTCCGTCGGATACAGCCAGTCGCCGGTAAACGAAATCACGCAAAACCGCACCGGTGTGTTCTTGAAGGCATCGGCCAGGTTGCCGTTATGGTTCGCCGCCAGGTCGAAGTAGTCCATCGCCCGGGTGATATAGAGGTATGAATTGGCGTCGAACCGGTCAACGAAGGTAATACCCTGGTGGCGGAGGTAGCTTTCGACCTGGAAATCGGCATCGAACCCATAGGTCAAGGAGTCGCGGTCCTGCAACCGGCGTCCGAATTTACGGTGCAGGGACTGGTCCGACAGATACGTGATGTGGGCGGCCATGCGCGCCACGGCCAACCCCTTCGTCGGGTTTTTTCCCTGGTTCAGGTAATCGCCCCCGCACCAGTCTGGATCGGCCATGATGGCCTGGCGCCCGACTTCGTGAAAGGCGATGTTCTGGGCCGAATGGTGGGCGGCGGCGGCGATCGGGATCGCCGCGAACAGCCGCTTGGGGTGCTTGGAAGCCCATTCCAGGACCTGCATGCCGCCCATGGAGCCGCCGGTGACGGCAAAAAGCTTGTCGATGCCCAGGTGGTCCAGCAACAGCACCTGGCACCGGACCATATCGCCGATGGTGATGACCGGAAAATCCAGACCCCAGGGTTTCCCCGTTTCCGGGTTGGTTTCCTTTGGTCCGAAGGTGCCCATGCAGCCGCCCAGGATATTGGGGCAGATGACGAAATAGCGCTTCGTGTCGATGGTCTTGCCCGGCCCGACCATTAATTCCCACCATCCTTCCTTGCCGGTGACGGGGTGGGTTTCGGCCAGGTATTGATCGCCGGTCAACGCGTGGCAGACGAAAATGGCGTTGGATTTATCCGCGTTCAGTTCGCCATAGGTCTGATAGGCGACGGGAAAATCGGCGATCTCCATGCCGCAATCGAGCTTAAGGGGCTTTTCAACCCCCAGGCGCACGTGATGGCCCGGCAAAGACGGGGCCGCCGTTGCCGTTTCCGTTGGGCCGTTGGGATGGCTTTTGTGCGCGGTCATGATCTGTTCCGCCTCGTAGGCGTTTTCAAAGGGTCGTTTTCCAAGGTCCTGAAAACGGTCTCATAGCTAGGAGTCAAGCTGTGGAGTGTCAATGTTTTCTTTGATTTTACGGGGTCATGCCATTATCACTAGGCCCGCCTTTCCTGGCCTCGATTGTTGCCCGCCAAGCCTTTTGTTAATGGCCCGGCGGCGCTCGTGGCCAGGGTCGGAGACCCCATTGGAATTTGGCAGGCACGCGCCATGACAACCGACGAAGACAAACTCCGGGCCTTGCGCCGGAAAATAGACGCCATCGACGATTCCCTCCATGATTTGATCATCGAGCGGACGCGCGTGGTGGAAAGGGTGCGCGACGCCAAAAAAAGCGACAAGATCAAGATCAGGCCGGCCCGGGAGGCGGAAATCCTCTACCGCCTGATGGCCCGCCACTCGGGCGCTTTCCCGAAACGCGAACTGTCCCGCATGTGGCGCGAGATGATCGTCGCCACGCTTCGCTTTGAGGGGCCTTTTTCCGTCTCCGTCTTCGTTTCCGAGGACGAAGAGGGGTGCTGGGACTTGGCCCGCGACCAATACGGCTCGTTCACGCCGATGACCCGCCATGTGTCATCCCGCGCCGTCGTCGAGGCGGTGTGCAACGGAGACGCCACGGTGGGCATCCTGCCCATGCCGCGCCCAGACGATAGCGAACACTGGTGGCGGCTTTTGGTTTCGGAAGCCCCCGATACGCCCAGGATCATCGCCCGGTTGCCGTTCATCGCCGGCGACAACAGCCCGGGCGCGAAACTGGACGCCTTGGCGGTCTGCATCGTCGGCCAGGAGGAAACCGGCCGCGACCGTTCGTTCCTGGCCATCGAGGCGGAACAGGACATCGGTTTCAAGGCGATCGAAAGCGCCCTCAGCCAAGCCGGATTTTCCATCGCCTTCCATCAGACCTGGCACGATCCGGACCAGCCCGCCGCCTGGACCTATTTGGTCGAGATTTACGGGTTCATCGACCCCGAGGGACAGCAGATTCAGAGCCTGGCCGACGGCCTCGACGAGCGGATAAAGCTGCTGCTCCACCTGGGCGGCTACGCAACGCCTCTGGGCGAAGCCGAACTGGCCCTGGAAGACGATGCCGATGACGAACGCGAGACGGGATCATGAACAACCCCGTCCCCCGCCCCGGCATCATGGACATCGACCCCTACGTGGGCGGCGAAACGTCTCTCGACGGCCGGGACAAGGTCATCAAGCTGTCGAGCAACGAAAGCGCTTTCGGGCCCAGCCCCAAGGCCGCCGCCGCCTATAACGACGCGGGAGAGGAACTGCACCGCTATCCCGACGGCGATTGCCGGGCGCTGCGCGAGGCGCTGGCGGCGCTGCACGGCCTGGACGCGGCGAGGATCGTCTGCGGCGCCGGCTCCGACGAGCTGATCGGTCTTTTGTGCCAGGCCTATGCCGGACCGGGAGACGAGGTGCTTTACAGCGAACACGGGTTCCTGATGTACCCGATTGCCGCCAAGGCCGCCGGGGCGAGCCCTGTGTTTGCCCCGGAAAAGGACCTGACGGCGGATGTGGACGCGTTGTTGGGCCAAGTCAACGACAACACCCGGCTTCTGTTCTTGGCCAACCCCAACAACCCGACGGGCACGTGCCTGCCGGCGGAAGAATTGTGGCGGTTGCGCCGCGGCCTCGACGACGGCGTGATCCTGGTCATCGACGCGGCCTATGCGGAATTCGTCACCGAGGAAGACTACTCCCCCGGCAACGACCTTGTGGACGGCGGCGGAAACGTGGTGATGACGCGCACCTTTTCCAAGATCTTCGGGTTGGGGGGCTTGCGTCTCGGCTGGGCCTACTGCCCTAAGGATATCGCCGGCGTCCTCAACCGCATGCGCGGCCCCTTCAACGTCAGCGCCCCGGCCATGGCGGCCGGCGTGGCGGCGTTGGACGATACGGAATTCACCGACAACGCCCGCAAACACAACGAGACCTGGCGCGCCTGGACCGGCGAGCGGTTATCAGACCTCGGCCTTGAGGTGACCCCCAGCGCCGGCAATTTCGTGTTGGTCCGGTTTCCAACCGGGCCCGGCCGCGACGCCGAGTCCGCCGACGCCTTCCTCAAGGACCGCGGCATCATCGTCCGGCGCATGGAGGCTTATGGGCTGGAGGATTGCCTGCGCATCACCATCGGCCAGGAGGACGAAATGCGCGCCCTCGTCGATGCCGTGGCGGCATTTCAGGAGTAACCGATGGGCACCGCCGACAAGGATATCCTGTTCCCACGCATGGCGTTGATCGGCGCCGGCCTGATCGGGTCGTCGCTGGCCCGCGTCGTGCGCCGCCAAGGACTGGCCGGCCATATAGCCGTTTGCGCGCGCACCCAGGCGACCCTGGACAAGGCCATGGAATTGGGTTTCGCCGACAGCGTCAACCCTAACCCCGCCGAAGCGGCCAAAGACGCCGACCTGGTGGTCCTGTGCACGCCGCTCGGCGTTTACGGCTCGATCGCCGAGGCCATCGCCCCGGCCCTGAAATCCGGCGCCATCGTCAGCGACGTCGGCTCATGCAAGGAAATCATGTTTACCGACGTCGCCCCGCACCTGCCCGAAGGCGTCTACATGGTGCCGGGGCACCCCGTCGCCGGCACCGAGCATTCGGGCCCAGAAGCCGGCTTCGCCGAGCTGTTCGAGGGCCGGTGGTGCATCCTGACCCCGGGCCCGGAAACCGACGCCGATGCCGTCGAGCGTTTGAGCGAGCTTTGGCGGCGCGCCGGGATGACGGTCGAAATCATGGATGCCGCCCACCACGATCAGGTTCTGGCCCTGACCTCGCACCTGCCGCACCTGATCGCCTATACCATCGTCGGCACCGCCACCGACCTCGGGGACGAGCTTAAAAAAGAGGTGTTCAAGTTCGCGGCCGGGGGCTTCCGCGACTTCACCCGTATCGCCGCTTCCGACCCGGTGATGTGGCGGGATATCTTTTTGAACAACAAGGACGCGCTGCTCGAGGTCCTGGGCCGCTTCACCGAAGACCTGACGGCGCTGCAACGGGCCATCCGCCGCGGCGAGGAAAAGGCGCTCGAGGACCACTTCACCCGCACCCGCGGCATCCGCCGCGGCGTCATCGAAGCGAAACAGGACTAAGTGAACGGGCCCCCTGTACCCCCCCAGCACCCTAAAGTCCCGGGGCCTCAGGCTCTCCCGCCCTCAATCTACCCTACAGCTTCAACCCCGCCTTTCCCGAGGCGCGGTCCCATTTGGTTTTCAGGTCGTCGTCGAAGATCAGGTTTTCGTCGGCCGGGGCGCTGAGCCAGTCGCCGCGGGCGATTTCGTTTTCCAGCTGTCCCGGTCCCCATCCCGAATAGCCCAGCGCGAACAGGCTGTGACGGGGGCCGTGACCCTCGACGATGGCCTTAAACACGCTCATTTCCGTGCTCAGGGCCATGGTAGCGTTGACGACGCGGGTGCTCGGCCCACGGTAATCGGCGGTATGGAGCACGAAGCCGGCGCCCGGTTCCACCGGGCCGCCGTAATGGAGGCGGATGTCGCCCTTGAGTTGGCCGGGGTCGATGTTGAAGCCCTTCAGGAACTTCTCCATCGGGCCCGAACCATAGGCCTTGTTGACCACCAGGCCCAAGGCGCCGTCCTTGTCGTGGGAAATCATGTAGATCACGGTGCGGGCGAAGCGGGGATCGCCGATCCGCGGCGACGCCACCAGCAACTGCCCGGCGAAATAAGATGAATTCCGGACCTCGGGCGCCGGGGTTCCCTCGGCCCGAACGGAAGAGGCCGTCAGGACGGCGAACATGCAAAGACCTGCCAACAGGAAGCGGACCGGGCCGGGCATCATGCAAATCATGGCCACCCCATCATATCAGAAACCGCGCCCAATGCATCATTGTCCGGGAAGATGCCCGGCCCCGGCGTCATGGCTAGAGGATCGGCGGCAGCTTCGCCAGTGGTACCGGCCCGACATAAAGCCACCCGTCCTGAAGGCTAAGCGGGACCTTGAATTCCCCGCTGCCGGGGACGCCTTGTTTTCGCGCCAGCGCCTTCAACACCGTCTTCGCCAGCGCCGCCGGATGGGGCTTGATGACGCCGGCGCCGGCGAGCCGGTCGAGCGCTTCCTCGAACCCCTTGACCCGGAGCGAAAACGCGCCGATAGGGCGCATGGCGACGTCGAGCGCCAGCGTGCCGTCGCCATCGAGCGCCAACGGCCCGTGGTTGAGGGCGAAGCGTTTGACCTCCAGCGTGCCGCCCGAATCCCGCCACAGGACCATGGCCTCGGCGCCGAATTTCCCGGGCCCCAATTGGCCGGACCCAAGAGCATCATCGACCTCCCCCGTCACCGACACCTGTACGACCAGCCGCGCCGTCGTCCGCCCCAGGCCCCGGACCGGCGCCGCCGGATAGGAGATTCCCTCCGCCTCCGCCAGAAAATCCAGGGCCGGCGGCGCGCCGCCGTCATCCGCCCGGCCCGGCCTTTCGACGATGAAATCGGCGGCGGCCACCCCGGCAACGGCCTTTTCGGAGGCGTCCCTAAGCGTTACCTCCCTGACCGACAGCATGGCGCGCCCGGTTCCGTCTCCCCGGTGCTTGAGCTTCAACCACAATGCCCCGGCGTCGACGGTGAAAGCCACCGTGCGGCCTTTTTGGGTCACCGTAAAATGGTGCCGGCCGGGGGCGGAAAGCCTTACACGCGTCAACCGCCACGGCCGGGCCTTCAGCACCAGCGCCGGGCCTTTCCACGACCACGGTTTAAGCCCCTGGGGCGCCGCCAGCCGAGGGGCCTCGATCACCGCCACGAGTTGGAACGGAAAACCGCCGACCCGAAGGGATGCATAACCGGCTTTGAGGCCTTCCGATTTGCGTTCTGCGAACCATTGTTCGACCCCGGTCTCGACCTGCGCCGCCAGGAACGACCAATAGCCGCCGTAAACCAGGGCAACGGCGGCGGCCACGGCCAAGGCCGTCAAAACCCGCTTGCCGCCCCCATTCGCCGCCGGGCCCGGCGGCGGGGCGTCAGCGGCAGGTGAAATATCTGTTTGCTTTTTCACCGCCATGGTCTTTGTTTCCGTCAGGAGACTTTTACATGGAACGTCCCGAAGGCGATATCTGGATCTTCGGCTACGGGTCGCTGATGTGGCGGCCCAACTTCCCGTACACCGAGGTCGGGCCGGCGCTGCTGCGCGGCTATCACCGCGCGCTTTGCATTTATTCGACCGAATACCGGGGCACCTGGGAACAGCCGGGGCTGGTCCTGGGGCTGGACCGGGGCGGTTCGTGCCGGGGCCAGGCCATGAAAGTCGCCGACAAGGACGCCGACGAAGTCATCGCCTATCTGCACGAGCGTGAAATGATCAACCGGGTCTACGTGGCCAAGTGGCTGCCGGTGGCGCTGCCGGCGGGGGCTGGGGGCGGAGAAAAAAAAGTCCGGGCCTATACCTTCGTCGCCAACCGCGGCCACGAGAAATTCGTCACCCGCCTTTCCGAGGCCGAAGCCGTCCGCTTGATCCTCCAGGGCCGGGGCAAGACGGGCACGTGCCTGGATTACGTCCAGAACCTTGTCCGCCACCTCGATGAACTCGGCATCCCGGACGGGCCTTTGCACCGGCTGGTCAGGCTGGCCGAGGAAGCGTCTGCCTAAGCCTTAAGCGCACTTCGAATAGCCGCACGAGCGGCAGTTGTCGCAGCCTTCCTCGTGGACCAGGCTGGCCTGACCGCATTTCGGGCATTGCCGGAAGGGAGCGGCGCTTAGGTCCGGCCCTTCGCCGACTTCGGCGTCCCCGCCGCCCATGGCCTTTATTTTCAGCGGCTTCGCCTCGTCGTCGCCGATAGGGGTCCCGTACCGGGCCAGGAATCCGGTGAGGATCATGTGCTGTTCGATGACCTCGCCGATAGCCGCCAGCAGCGACGGCACGTAGCGCCCGCCCATCCACTGCCCGCCGCGGGGGTCGAACACGGCCTTCAACTCCTCGACCACGAACGACACGTCGCCGCCGCGCCGGAACACGGCCGAGATCATGCGCGTCAAGGCGACCGTCCAGGCATAGTGCTCGGTGTTCTTGGAGTTGATGAAAATCTCGAACGGCCGCGTGCGGCCTTGGTCGTCGATGATGTCGTTCAAGGTGATGTAGATGGCATGGTCGCTTTCCGGCCAGCGCAACTTATATGTTTTACCCCTTAGATCATCAGGCCTATCCAGCGGCTGGAACAGCCGCGTCACCGGCCCGGCGTCGCCCAGGTCCTTCGGCGTCGCCGTCACCACCGGGCTTTGCAGCGGCAGTTCCGGTTCGTCCGGGCTGGCGTCCCTGCCCTTCGGCCCCTTGCCCCCCTTGACCTCGAGCACGGCGCCGGTAATCTCATTGGGGCGGTAGGTGGTGCAGCCCTTGCAGCCGAGATCGAAGGCCTGGGCGTAGATGTCCTTGAAGGCGTCGAAGGTGATGCCCTCGGGGCAGTTGATGGTCTTCGAGATCGAGGAATCGACGTATTTCTGCACCGCCGCCTGCATCACCAGGTGGTCGTTGGGCGTGAGCCCTTGCGCGTCGACGAAGGCGTCGGTCAACGGCGCATCGTCGCCGAACTGGCGGCGGAAGAGGCGATAGGCGTAATCGGTGACGTCTTCCTCGCGCCGCGCGCCGTCGGGCATCATCACCCGGCGCGTATATTTGAAGCTGAACACCGGCTCCAGCCCAGACGAAACGTTGCCGGCCAAAAGCGAGATCGTCCCCGTCGGCGCGATCGAGGTCAGCAACGCGTTGCGGATCCCGTGCTCGGCGATGGCGTCGCGGACGTCTTTATCCAGCTTCGCCACCGTTTCTCCGCTTAAGTACTTTTCCTTGTCGTAAAGCGGAAACGACCCCTTTTCGCGGGCCAGTTCCACCGACGCCAGATAAGCGGCGCGCTGATGGGCGCGCATCCAGTTTTCGGTCAGCTTCACCGCCTTGCCGCCGCCATAGCGCGCCCCGCACATGATCAGCGCATCGGCCAGCCCGGTCACGCCTACGCCTAAGCGGCGCTTGGCCGTGGCTTCGTGCCGTTGGGCGGGCAGCGGGAAGTTGGAAACGTCGATGGCGTTGTCCAGCATCCTGACCGCCGTCGTCACCAGGTCTTCCAGGGCCCCGACGTCGAGGCGGGCCTTCCCGGTGAACGGATCGGCGACCAGCCGCGCCAGGTTGACCGAACCCAGAAGGCACGCCCCGTAGGGCGGCAGCGGTTGCTCACCGCACGGGTTGGTGGCGTGGATGGTCTCGCAGTAATGGAGGTTGTTCTGGACGTTGATGCGGTCGATGAACACCACCCCCGGCTCGGCATAAGCATAGGTGGACCGCATGATGGTTTCCCACAGTTCGCGCGCCGGCAGGCTCCTGTCCGTGACGCCGTCGAATTTCAGCTCCCACGCCGCGTCCTCGCGAACCGCCTGCATGAAGGCGTCGGTAATCAGCACCGACAGGTTGAACATGCGCAGCCGCCCCGGTTCACGCTTGGCCTCGATGAAGGCCTCGATATCCGGGTGGTCGCAGGCCAACACCCCCATCATGGCGCCGCGGCGCGACCCGGCGCTCATGATGGTGCGGCACATGGAGTCCCAGACGTCCATGAAGCTCAAGGGCCCGGAGGCGTCGGCGCCGACGCGGTTCACCGGGGCCCCCTTGGGCCGCAGCGACGAGAAGTCGTAGCCGATGCCGCCGCCCTGCTGCATGGTCAGCGCCGCTTCCTTCAGGTGCTCGAAGATGCCGGTCATGTCGTCGGGGATGTCGCCCATGACGAAACAGTTGAACAGCGTCACCCGGCGCTTGGCCCCGGCCCCGGCCAGGATGCGGCCGGCGGGCAGGAAACGGAAGTCCTCCATCGCCTCGAAGAAGCGCTGCTGCCACGGGACGGAGTCTTTTTCCGGTTCGGCCAGGGCGCGCGCCACCCGGCGCCAGCTGTCGGCCATGGTCTTGTCCACGGGCCGGCCGTCGGCGCCCTTGAGGCGGTATTTCATCTCCCAGATCTGCTGCGATATGTGGGCGGGCTTGGTCATTTAAAAATTCCGGATGTCGTCTCCGACGACACGGCGTTGGGATCCTGGGACGGTTCGCCGTTAATCTTGGCCCCGGAAACGGCCGGGGTCAACAAAAGTTCTGGTTATGTTTCCACTATTCTATTCACTTTTGGTCGCCTATTCAAACCCTGACAACGCTTGAAATTTAGGGACTTATGCCCGTTTTTCACAGCCCTTGCGTCGGATTTGTCCACAAAAGCCGGGTGCGGGTGGCGAAAGCCGCCGGACGGTTGGCAAATTCACCATTAACCCATTGATATATAAAGTGTTAGTTGTTCAGCCAGCGGCCGAAGGATGTCACGGCCAGCCAAAACCGCATCGGAACAAAAAAGGAACATATGACTTCGGCGGCCCGATGTCAAGGTGCCGACCGTTAGAGACGGTATGCGATGCTCGCGATGTAGCCGGCATAGCCTGCGAGCAACAGCGCGCCCTCGGAGCGCGCGATGCGCCAGCCGGTGATCAGGATCGGGATCAGCACGACGCTCGATCCCGCCATTACCCAAAGATCGATGGTCTGGATTTCCGGCGCGAAGGGGAGGGTCGTGACCAGCGAGGTGGCGCCGAGGATGCCGAGCACGTTGAACATGTTGCTGCCGAGCACGTTGGCGACGGCGAGGTCGCTGTGTCCCCTTAGCGCTGCGGAGATCGAGGCGAACAGCTCGGGCAGCGAGGTGCCGATCGCGAGAATCGTCAGGCCGATGATGTAGTCCGGCACACCGGCGGATCGCGCGATGCCTTCCGCGCCGTCGACCAGCAGGTTGGCGCCGCCGGTCAGCCCGGCAAGGCCCGCGATCACATAGAACAAGGTTCGCGCGCCGCTGGCCGGCGCCGCCGGAATGTTCTCGGCCTCGCGTTCGTGCAGTTCCGCGGCCGGCCCGTGGTGGCGGCGGTCCATGAAAAACGACCAGCCCATGAATCCGGCCAACGCCAGCAGCAACAGCAGACCCTGCCAGGCGACTATCTCGCCGGTGACGCCCAGGATGAAGATGATGGCTATTGCCACCAGCATCATCGTTCCGTCGCGGTGCACCGCGCGTGGATCGCAGGCGAGCGGCCGGATCATCGCCCCAACGCCGAGGATCAGCAGGGTGTTGGAAATGTTCGAGCCGATGACGTTGCCGACGGCGAAATCCGGCTTACCGACGATCGCCGCCTCGATACAGACCACGAGTTCCGGCAGCGAGGTACCGAAGCCGACCACGGTCAAGCCGATCACAGCGGGCGAAACGTTGAGGGAGCGGGCGAGGTCGATGGCGCCGCGTAAGGTTGCCTCGCCGGCGATCAACAGGATCGTGAGTCCGGAAATGACGAAGAAGATATCGACCACTGACTCGACCCGCTTACACGAGGTTCCGGTTGTCCGTGAACATTTCGGCGAGCCTGGGGCTAACGCGACGCTTTATGAATTTTGCGGCTTCCTTGGCCAAGCGAAGCCCACGCAGGCCTGCCACGTGTTCCGCCTTCTCCTGGCGCACCTTTTTCTTCTCTTTCCGGGTCTCCTTCTCCTGCTGCCTATTGAACATAGCAAACGCTTCCTCGGCTCTCGATTTTACTAACTTCATCATTTCGGTAATTATCTGGTCAAAATGAGCCGTCACGTGTGGTGATCCTCGTCCCGAAGCGCAAGCCGTATAGCCAGACGCTCGTGGGGCCATTTTGCGCCGCCCTTCCCGCTGTCCCGGGAAAGGCCTTGCAGACGATCATTGCCCGAATGTAGCAGACAACCCCCATGGTCCAGCAAGGGCTTCGTTTCCGCAGCCCGTTCCTTGTCCCTCGGCAGCGCCAAATCGCCGGTCTTTTTCAGGCTAAATTAACCATGACATTGCACCCTTTCGAAACCGCGAAGGAAGCTCTCGGCAAAGTGGTTTATTTAAGGGAACCCTTCTTTTGATTATATGGCTGACCGGGCTTTCACCACGCCTGCCGGCGGGGCCCTGCGGTGGGACCGGAACGAGTCGGAACGGCAGCGGGAAGGGGTTCAGGAAGGCCCGGCGGGGTCTTCGACGGTATCGGGGAAACGGGAGCGGGCCTCGGCGATCAGGGCATCGGTGGCGGTCTCGATTCTCTTTTCCAGTTCGTCCATGAACCGGCGGCGGTCGAGGCCCTGGGGCATCGGTTCCAAGAACTCGATGGTAATCACGCCGGGTTTTTTGTGGAAACTGCGCCGGCCCCAGAACAGCCCCGAATTCAACGCCACCGGCACCACCGGCGCCTTGGTTTTGTTATAGACGGCGGCGATTCCCGGCAGGTAGGGGTGACGGGTTCCGGGCGCGGCGCGGGTGCCTTCGGGAAAGATGATCACCTGGCGGTCCTTCGATAACCGGTCTTCGACGTCGCGCACCATCTGCTTGAGGGCGCCGGCGCCGCCGTCGCGGTCGACGGAAATGGCGCCGCATTTGCGCGCGTGCCAGCCCCAAACGGGCATCTCCATCAGCTCCTTCTTCAGGATATAGTTGGGGTCGCGTGCCAGCCGGTAAAAAACGAAGGTGTCCCAGGCCGACAGGTGCTTGCAGGCGATGACGGCGGCGCCCTGGGGCAGGTTTTCGAGGCCGCGGACCTCGATATCCAGGCCGATGATCAGCTTCAGCCCCGCCCCCATGACGTTGGTCCAAAGGCGGACCGCCGTCTGCATCCAGGGCCGGGGGAAAGGCAGAAGCACCAGCATCCCCACCACCAGGAAAAGGTGAAAAAACAGAAGGAATATATTGAACAGAACGGATCGGATTACGGTCATGTCGGGATCAGGATTTGGCGGACGCGTTTTGGCGGCCGGGACCGGGACTGGCTTTTTCGAGAATCCGCCCGGCCCAATGGCGCGACCAAGCAAGCAGGAATTTGTTGTATTCGCCGATCATCAGGCTGCCCGTGCCCGGCCACGCCCACCAGCGGTCCTGTTTGACGTTTTCGGGAAACACCGGATGCGCCACCAGGGTGACGGCCGGCATGGCGTGGCGGAATTCCAACAGGCTCCGGGGCATATGGTAGGCGGCGGTGACCAGACGCAGGGAACGGTAATCCCGGGCCCGCATCCAGGCCATGGTCTCGAGGGCGTTTTCGGCCGTATTGGTGGCGTTGCCGATGCCGATCTGGGTTTCCAGTTCCCGCGGGTTGCGCCTGACGATCTGTAACAGTTCGCGCACGTCGACGCCCTGATAGACTCCCGACACAAACAATTTTTCGGCCAGGCCCCGGGACAGCAGTTCAAGGCCTTCGCCGAGGCGCCGGCTGCCGCCGGTCAACACCACGATGGCGTCGGTGCGGGTGGACGGGTCGGCCACCTGTTTGGGCACCAGGGAAGCGAATTGAAACAGGCCGGCGACCCAAAGGACGGCCGCCGCCGCGCCCGCCAGGCCAAGATTGAACCCCAACCGCCGGCCCTGGTGATCGCGTTTCCCGCGCACGGCCTAGAGCATCCTGGAAAGCGTCTTCATTACCGTCATCCGCGCCGTCACCATGGCGATCAGGGACACCACCAGCGGCAGGCCGGCCAAGGCCGACCAATGGACGGGACCCAGGGTGACGTCCGGCAGTAGGCTGGAATCCATTTGCTGGGCCAGGTACCCGATTCCCAGAAGCGTCGGCACCGCCAGCAACAGGCCGAAAAAACCGCCCCTCAGGCCGAGGGAAAAGGCGCGGTTGGCGAACTGTCCGGCGACGTAGGAATCCTGGGCGCCGATCAAATGCAGGACCTCGATCGCCTCGCGGTGGACGTCCAGCCCGGTGCGGGTAGTGAACACGACCGTGCCGACGGTGGCCAGGGCGATGAAGGCCAGCACCAGGGTCGCCAGGCCCTCGACGGTTTGGATCAGGCGCACCAGGTGCTTCAGCCAGATTCGGTGGTCGTCGACGCTGGCGCCGGGGACCCGGGCCACCAACCGCCGCGACAGCACCTCGGCGTCCAGATCGGCGCCGGTCTTCAATTCCACGTCGACAAGCCTGGGCAACGGCAGATCCCGCGACCCGGAGGCGGGGCCCAGCCAGGGTTCCAGGAGCTTCAACAGCCTGTCGTCGGTGAGCGTCTCGTAACTGTCGATCTCGGGCGTTTGCGCCAGTACCGACAGCACCGCCTGCAGGCGCTCGTCGTCCTTGGCCGGGTCTTCCGCCGGCATGACCTGGACGGTCAAGGTGCCGCGGATTCCCTGGTCCCAGCGCGACGCGGTGGCGTTCAACACCAGCATCCCGGCCATCGCCATGATCGCCAGAAAGACCATGAAGGCGATCAGCCAGGGCAGAAAACGGCTGTGCGCATCCTTGTCGAGGGGCAGGTCGGATCGGCGGGTAAACATTCAAAAAAGCTTTTCCATGTCCGGCCGGGTCCCGTCATCGTCGCCGTCGTCAAGCAGCCTGCCGCCGGGTTCGGAGGCGGGCGGGACGGACGCCCGGTCAGTGTCGGCGCCGACCATTTCCAGCCACCCTTCGTCGAGGTGCATTTTCGGAAATCCCATCTTTTCGACCAGGTGGCTGTTATGGGTGGCGATTATCACGGTGGTGCCGAGTTTGTTGAGTTCCTCGAACAGGTGCAACAGGCGCATGGCCATGCGGTCGTCGACGTTGCCGGTCGGTTCGTCCGCCAGCAGCAGCTTGGGCCGGGAGATCACCGCCCGGGCGATGGATACCCGTTGTTGTTGGCCGCCGGAAAGGACCGGCGGCCGGGCATCCAGATGGTCCTTCAACCCGACCCAGCTCAGAAGTTCGACCACGTGTTTTTGAATTTCGCTCTTGTGGACACCGGCGACCCGAAGCGGCAACGCCACGTTATCGAAGGCGGAAAGATGGTTGAGCAGCCGGAATTCCTGAAACACGACGCCGACCCGCCGGCGCATGGCCGGCAGTTCGCGCCGCGGCGTCGTCGCGATGTCGCGACCGAACAGCGATATCAACCCCCGGGACGGTTTCAAGGCCAGGTATATAAGCTTCAACAGAGACGATTTGCCGGCGCCGCTGTCGCCGACGAGGAAATGAAAGGATCCCGCCGGCAGGGAAAACGTGACGTCCTGAAGAACCTCGGGGCCGAGCCCGTACCTCAGGCCGACATTTTCAAATCGCACAACGTTTTCGCTGTCGTCGGTGGTCACCTTGGAACCCCTCATACCAAGGAGCGGTGATAATGAATCATAGGTATTAGGTGGCGAACAATGCCATGTTAAAAGCCCCGCCGTCCAGCGCTCTCGGGCAACCGGGCCGGGCTTTGCCGCGGGTTGCGTTAAATGCGGCAAATGCCTATAAACGACAAACGCTTAGAGCAAGCTTCCGGCAATGATCATAACCTGTCAGAACTGTCAAACGCACTATTCCCTTGACGCCGAAGTCCTGGGTGGGGGCAAGAGGGTTCAGTGCCACAACTGCGGCAATTCGTGGCATCAAAATCCCGTTCAGGAGGCGCCGCCGCAACCGGCGGCAATGGCCGAACAGCCGCCTATCGCGCAAGCCCCGGTGCCCGAACCGGAACCGATGCCGGAACCCGAACCGGCCCCGGAAGGCGAAGCCGAAACCGCGCCGGAACCCGAAGCGGCCCCGAAAAGCGAAGCCGAAGCGGCGCCGGAAGGCGAAGCCGAAGAAGCCGCCGAGCCGGTCGCCGAAGGCGACGCCTTGTCGCCCGGGCAATTGGACGAAATGTTCGGCGAAGACGCCGAACCGGACTCCTTCAAATCGATGGCGGACACCAAACCGCCGGCTGATGACGCCGATGAAGAGGCCGATCCGGAGAATATCCCCGACCCCGAGCCCATTCCTAAGGTTTTCTCGCCCGATGATGACGGCCCCATCGACGACAAGGACCTGGACAAGGGCGGCAAGGGCAAGGTTATCGGCATCGTCGCCGCCGTCGTGATCGCCCTTGGCGCCGGGGCGTTCTTCGGCCGTTCGTTCATCATCGACCTGTGGCCCGGCATGGCGGGCCCCGGGGGCGCCGGGCTGGGCGCCGGCCTCGACATCCGTGACGTCAAATCGTCCCGCAAAGTAGAAGCCGGAGTCGATGTTCTAGTGGTTCGCGGCGTCGTCGCCAACATCACCGAGAAAGACCGCATGGTGCCGGTGATCCGGGTCGCCCTTTATGACGGTGACGGCGAGGAAGTCCAGCACTTCTTCGCGCCGCCGCTGAAGAACCGGCTGCAACCGGGAGCGACGATCGGATTCAGCGCCAAGCTCCCCGAACCGTCGGCGTTGGCCCGGCGGCTGGAAGTCACCTTCAGCGAACTGAAAAAAAACGGCGGCTAGAGTTTGAATGGAATCATTCGGACTTGATGGGCTCTAAAACCGCTTCAACAGGCGGTCGATGTATTGCCGTTCCATGACCGGGCGCTGGTGCTCACCGGCGCGGCGGTGGAGTTCGTGCAGAATTTCCCGGGCCCGGCGCCGTTCCATGTGACTGGGAATCTTGACGTCGCCGTCATCGATGGTCGAACCGAAGGCTCCGCCCGGCCGGCGCCCGAAAGGATCGTTGCCTTCTCCCGGCGGTTGACCACGCCGTCCGCGGGCCACGCCAAAGGCACCGCCCAGCCGCCGCGCCATCCGTTCAGCCATGGCGTCCATGCCCCGGCGCAATTGTTCCAGGGCTTCGGTCTGGCTCGGCACGGCGTCGCCGTATCGGCCTTTTGCCAACGCCTGGACGGCATCGTTCATGGCCCGCTCGGCCTTGCCGAAGGCGGACGGGATATCGCCGAAAAATTCGTCCATCCGCAACATCTGGCGCCCGAGATCGCGGCGAAGCGCCTGTTGTCGACGGGCGCCGGGGTCTTCGCCCTGCCTGTCCCCCTGGCCGTCCCCTTGGCTCTGTCCTTTTTGCCGCCCCCCCGGTTCGGGGCGCGCGCGCAAAGCGCCTTGGGACTGCTGGCGGCGTTTGAACGTTTTATCCAGTTCCCGGCGCTGGCGATCGGTCAGCTTGCGAAGGCTATCCATCATCTCCCTCGCCTTGACCAGATCCTGACGGGGCTGGCCCCGTTGCAGGCCGTTGCGGATGCCTTCCAGCATGCGCCTGAGCTCCGACAGCATCCGCCTGGCCGATTCCAACGATCCGGTCCGGGCCAGTTCCCGGGCCTCCTCGATCATCCGTTGCAGATCGGTGCTGTCCAAGAAACGCGACGAGGGATTGGCCGGCAATTGCGCCAACCCCTGCTTGGCCAGGTGTTCGGCCAAGGCGGCCATGTATTTGTCGAGGGCCTGGCTCAACTCGTCCAGAAGACGTTCGATCTCGGACGAATCCTCGCCGTCCCGCAAGGCCCGCATCAGCCGGCCCTGGATCTCCTTGAGGTCGCGTTCGGCCAGGGCCAACTCGCCGTCTTCGATCCTCAGCGCGGTTTCCCACAAAAGCTCCTGCACGGCGCCGATGCCGGCGTCGGAGCCGTCATGGATCAGGCGGCTGGCGGCGACGCTAAGCGCCAGGAAGACGATGGTGTCGTCGAAGAAGTGTTTCGGCCGGCTGGCGATATCGTTCAACGCCTCGACGACCTCGGCGACGACATCATCGTCGGGAGTGCTCAATTTCTTGCGCGCTTCGGCGATGGCGCGGGCCACCGGGTGATTGAATATCCGTTCCGGCAGGATGATGGCGATGATGTCGCTTTGCCCCGCCTGGCCGCGGGCGTCGATGGCCTGCAGTTGCACCAGAACCGGCAGCCCGGCCCACGGGTGGGCGCTGAAATCCTGCAGGCTGCTGCCTTCAACCTTTTTCGAGCCCAGCCCCGGTAGCGGCAGTTCGGCGCGGATGGCGGGCCGGCCGCCGGGAACGGCCCGGCCCTTGGGGTGACGAATCACCACCTGCAGGCCAGCCAGCCCGTAATCGTCACCGGCCTCGTAGGCGACTTGCAATTGCGCCCGTCCGGCACCGGACGGCGCCCGGGTGAATTCGACCTCGGGCGGCTTGTCGGCAACCACCCTGAGGGCCCAACGGCCCAGCGGCCGGCCACCAACCGTCACCTCCAGGGTGTCGGCGTCCCGGTCGGCGTCCTCAAGGATGGTTTCGACCCGGTAACTTCCTCCGTTTTCCGTCTCCTCCCCGGTTTTGCCGACGGCGGCGAATTGAATGATCTTGGCGCCTATCTTCAGTATCGGGGCGTCGCCGGTGCCGCCGGCCTGGGCCAATAGCGCCGACCCCACGGGCACCTGGATCGTCGGCGGAGCCCGTTCCTCGCCGTTGCCGGCGGCGGCCGTCATCACCGGAAGCTCCAGAAACATCGGCGCCAAACCGGTATAGGCGGGGGGCGTGATCCAAACGTCGAGTTCCAACGGTCCGCCGCCGCCGATTTCGGCCCGGGGCACCAGGGCCCGTTCCAGCCGCGCCCCGGCCTCGCCGCCGCCGGCCGCCGCGGCAATGATCAGCAACAGCAAGACGACCGCCCTCAAGGCATAAGGATCGAAGCGGGCCAGGCCCGGCGACGGCAGGGAAACCCTGAGCTTAGCCGCCGCCTTGGCCATGCGCCCGAGATGAACCCGCCACAGCGATTGGGTCCCGGAATCGTCGGCCCCGATGGCGAGGTGGTCATGGAGCGCCATAAGTGGCCGGTGAGAGAGGCCGCTGTCCCGTTCCAGACGATGCCGCGCCGATTTTTCGTCAGCCGCCTTGAACCCCTGGGCGGCGCCGCGGACCATGAACCCGAAGGCGCCGGCAAAAACGATCAGCACCAGGGAATGGACCCAGAACGGCAGCATCGGCAGCCAATCCAAAAGCGCCACCGATACGAACACCGCCGCCACCCCCACCGCCGGCCACAGGCAGGGCCACAGCCGTTCCCACATCAGGGCCGCCCGCGCCAGACCCAGAAGCAGGCGGTAGTGTCTTTGCCATCCTTTTTTGAGGGGAACGCCGGTTTGGGTTTCCGGGAGGGCTTGCGGTGTATTTTTCCGGCTTTCGTTCATTCGCCGGCCTCGCGCCGGGCCTCCTTGCCTTCGGCAAGCCAACCGGGCAGTCCCTCGCGCGCCAGCATGTCGTCGACAGTGATGCGTTCGCGGACGATGGCGAAATCCCCTTCATTGACCATAATTTCGGGCACCAGGGGCCGGGAGTTGTAGGCCGACGCCATGACCGCCCCATAGGCGCCGGCGGTGCGGACGGCCAAAAGATCGCCGGCCCGGATTTCCGGCAACGGCCGGGGCTTGCCGAAGGTATCCCCGGTTTCACAGATCGGACCGACCACCTCTACCTCCTTCAAATCGGCGCCGGCGGGAGGGTCGGCCACCGGTACGATGGCATGGTGGGCATTATAGAGCGTCGGGCGGACAAGGTCATTCATCCCCGCATCGACGATGACGAAGGCGCGCTTCGCTCCTTGCTTGACGTTGACCACCCGGGTTACCAGGATTCCGGCGTTGCCGGCGATCATGCGGCCCGGCTCGAAAAGGACCCGGCATCCGAGACCGCCGACCACGGAGGTGACCATTTCGCCATATTCCCGCGGGCTCGGCGGTCGTTCGTCCTCATAGGGAATGCCCAGGCCGCCGCCCAGGTCCAGGGTTTCGATTGCGTGGCCGTCGGCCTTGAGCGTCCCGGCCAGCTCGACAACACGCCCATAGGCTTCCCGAAACGGCGCCAGTTCGAGAAGCTGCGAGCCGATATGGACGGCGACGCCGGCAACCCGAATGCCCGGCAGCCCGGCCGCCTGCCGGTAAACGCCGGGGACGTGCCGCCAATCGATGCCGAACTTGTTTTCGCTTTTGCCGGTGGCGATCTTTTCATGGGTCGGCGCATCGACGTCCGGGTTGACCCGGATGGCGACGTTGGCGTCGATGCCAAGCGACGACGCGACGCCCGAAAGGGTTTCCAGTTCCGGCACCGATTCGACATTGACCTGCATGACCCCGGCATTGAGCGCGGCGGCCATTTCCGATGCTGTCTTGCCGACGCCGGAAAAAACGATCTTCGACGCCGGCACCCCGGCAACCAGGGCGCGCTTCAACTCGCCCCCCGAAACCACGTCGGCGCCGGACCCCAGCCGGGCCAGGGTGGCGATCACGGCGAGGTTGGAATTGGCCTTGACGGCGTAGCAGATGGTGGCGTCGAGTCCGCCGACAGCTTCGGCGAAGACCCGGTAATGGCGCTCCAGGGTGGCCGTCGAATAGCAGTAAAAGGGCGTGCCGACATCGTCGGCGATCCGCCTTATCGGCACCGCCTCGGCGCACAATTCACCATCGGTATATTGAAAATGGTCCATTTTTTCGCCCCTGTCCGGGCTGTGCCCGTGCCGGGTTATTTAGATTATTTAGACGGGGGCCGGTTCGGATATTCGTATATGACCCCCCCCGGCCCCACGGCTCCCTCCTTGGGTTGCGTTTGTTCATTTTGTTCCTTATTCTCTTCTGGTTCCGGGTACTGGCGCATTTTGGTTCCCTTCGGATGGCGGGGCGATCCTTTCTTGCCGCAGGCAGCCAATGGCGCAGCAATTGCCAAGGCAGCCAGAATCATCAAGCCCCTCCGGATCATCGTCCTTCTTGTCACCGCCGCCGTCCCGGGGACCATTCGACGTACCGGCGCTTGGTCATTCTGGGTCATGTCAAAAACCTTTTGCGGGCGGCACTTACCGCTTGGCGCACCCTTTCGGGCGCGGTGCCGCCAAAACTGTCCCGGCTGGTCACCGAATTGTCGACGCCGAGGACCCCGAAAACGGCCTCGGTGATCCCCTTTTCCACCGATTGCATGTCATTCAGGCTCAAGCCGTCAAGGCTTAAGCCCTTTTCCTCGGCCAGCCCGACCAACCGCCCGGTGACCCGATGGGCGTCCCGGAACGGCATGTCCAGTTCCCGGACCAGCCAATCGGCCAGATCCGTGGCGGTCGAGAACCCGCCGCCGGCGTCGGCCTTCATCCGCCCGGTGTCGAATTCCATCCCGCTCACCATGCCGGCCATGACGGCCAGCGAAAGCGAAAGCGTTTCGGCGGTTTCGAACACCGGCACCTTGTCTTCCTGCAAGTCCTTTCCATAAGCCAGGGGCAGCCCCTTCATCACCACCAGCAGCGCGCCGAGGGCGCCGATGACGCCGCCGGCCTTGGCCCGCACCAGTTCGGCGGCGTCGGGGTTGCGTTTCTGCGGCATCATCGAAGAGCCGGTCGAAAACGCATCGGGCATGCGGGCATAGGAGAACGGCCCCGAACACCAGAGCACGATTTCCTCGGCCAGGCGCGACAGATGGACGGCCAGGATCGCCGCTAGCCCTAAGTATTCGAGGGCGAAATCCCGGTCTGAAACGCCATCCATGGAATTCGCCATCGGCTTGTCGAAGCCGAGCGCCGAGGCCGTCTTCTCGCGGTCGATGGGAAACGACGTGCCGGCCAACGCGGCCGATCCCAGCGGGCATTCGTTGAGCCGCCGCCGGCAATCCTGGGCCCGGCTCCGGTCGCGGCCCAGCATCTCCACGTAAGCCAGCAGATGATGGCCCAGCGTCACCGGCTGCGCCCCTTGCAGGTGGGTCAGGCCGGGCATGACGTCGGCCGCATGCTCCTCGGCGCGGCCGATTAGGGCCGCCTGCAGGCCCTGGATCTCGGCATCCAGGCGGTCGAGGGCGTCGCGCACCCAAAGCCGTAAATCGGTGGCCACCTGGTCGTTCCGGGACCGGGCCGTGTGCAGCCGCCCGGCGGCGGCGCCGATCAGATCGCCCAAACGTGATTCGACATTCATGTGAATGTCCTCCAAGGCTTGGCTGAATTCGAAGTCGCCGCTTTCGATCTCCTCGGCGATGGAGTCCAGGCCCTTGATGATGGCATCGCCGTCTTCTTGGGATATGATGCCGGTCTTGGCCAGCATTGCCGCGTGGGCCTTGGAACCGGCGATGTCCTGGGCATGAAGGTGCCTGTCGAAATCAATGGAGGCATTGATTTCCCGCATGACGTCCGCGGGCCCGGCCTTGAAACGACCGCCCCGGATTCCCTTGATGCCCGGTCCGCTCACTTGGGGGCCCGGCTTTTTGGATTTCCTTGCCATGGTTCAAAACCCGTTCGAATAACCGGAAGGACGCCAAACCTTGAAACGCCCGCAATCATCCATTGCCACGCTTCGGCGAACAGCCTTTCCGGCCCTGCTTTGGCTGTTACTAGCGGCGATTGTCTCCATATCACGTCCGCTGGCAAGTGCGGAAGGCGGAAAATGCTCGGCCCCCGTCGGCGTGCTCGATAATTTCGACCTTGTCCAGCCCCCCCGGCCGGTCACCGAACAGCCCTTCTTCGACGCAACCGGGGCCCGAATCACCCTCGCCGATTTCCGGGGTAGGGCCGTGGTCTTGAATTTCTGGGCTACCTGGTGCGCGCCCTGCGTGCGCGAAATGCCGCAATTGGACAGGCTCAAGAAAATACTGGCCGGGGACAAGATCGAGGTCCTGGCCATCTCGGTGGACCGGGCCGGGACGCCGTTGGTGAAGAAGTTCTATGACGTCAACCGGATAAGGAACCTGGACATCTTCATCGACAAGGGCCGCAAGGTGCTCAGCGGATCGAAGGTCTTCGGCCTGCCGACGACGCTGTTGATCGACAAGCGGGGCCGGGAAATCGGCCGCGCCCTCGGCGCCGCCGAATGGGATTCGGAAGAAGCCGTCGCCTTGTTAAGGCAATGCCTGGGAAGTTGAAGACCCCGCTTGGCGGCGCCCTGTCGGCGGCCGTTCGAAAGCTGTCTTAAAGAGGCGCCGAAGCCCTACCTGCGCATCGTCCGGCAACCGAAATGACCAAAGCTAAGAACCAATCCCGGCCTTGAGCGGAAAACAAAACGGCGGCCACATCAAGTGACCGCCGTCTTTTTGTTTGCGCGTTGGCCTTGATTATGCGGCCAGCGGCTTTTCCTCTTTCCGGTTTTCGGTGCCGGAAACACTGGATGCCGGCTGACCACGGGTCGGGCTGAGCGACAAGGGCTGGCGCCGGAACTCGTGATTGACCACGGCGGCGATCTCGTCGCGGGTGAAGCCGATGTCCTTGAGCAGATAGTCCGGCAGGGCCTGAAGCTCATTGTAGAGGACGTTGCGGTGGTTCCAGTTTAAAAACGGCTTGGCCAGCCACCGAACGCCCTGGACAAACACGGGGGCGGCTTTACCGATGAAGCGGGCTATTGCCTTCTGGCGCGCGAAGCGGCCGAGAACGCCGGCGCTGAGCGGATCGATCCGCCGAGAGTCGTTGACGGCAAGGGCGGCCGCGTTTCCATGGTTGTTATTCTGAATTTGCATAACGAATCTCCTTAGGTCTCGATATCCGGATGACGGCGCTCCACCGTGTACTTTATCTTTTTTCTTTGAGAGAAATTGACCTCTCACGGGTAAAATAGTCGCCTTGAGGCGGTGGTAAACCGTTAATGTTGCACCGCACCATTGCATAAAACGCATAGCTAGTGGCCTGTATCACCTAAATTGCACCCCTTGTCGATGGCATATGACAGGAACCGGCGGGCCTGTTAGTTTCCGCACAATCGGCACCACCCACGGAGCCCCCGCGCCTCATGGCCCTGAACGGCAACAAATCCGGCGACGAGACCCTGGAACGGCTTTTGTCCGAGGCCGGATCGGCCCTGGACGCGGCCGGAGTCCGGGATTTGGTCCAGGGCGTCATCGCCGCGCCGCCGGGTGTCGAGGCGGAAGCCTGGATGTCGCTGGTGGTTCCCGAACCGGGCGGCGAACTCAAGCAATCGCTGGCGGCGCTAAAAACGGAAATCCAGACCGCCGCCGACGATGGCCTCGACGGCGGCCCCACCGACCCGGCCCGCCTCGATGCCTTGCGGAAAGAACTCCAACGCCGGGACCTGGACGGCTTCATCCTGCCCCGAAGCGACGAACACCAGGGCGAATACGTGGCCCGCAAATCCGAGCGCCTGGCCTGGCTGACCGGGTTCACCGGATCGGCTGGCATGACGGTTGTCTTGGCCGACAGGGCGGCGGTCTTTGTCGACAGCCGCTATACCCTGCAGGCGGAAAAGGAAATCGACGGCGGCCTTTTCGAACATTGCCACCTGATCGACAGGCCGCCGGCCGATTGGATCGCCGCCAACCTGGCCCCGGGCGCCCGGCTGGGATACGACCCGTGGCTGTTGACCCCGGTCCAGGCCGCCCGCTATCAGGCCGCCTGCAAGAAAGCCGGGGCCGAGCTCGCGGCCTCGGACGGAAACCCCGTCGATGCGGTGTGGACGGGCCAGCCGGCGGCGCCCATATCACCCGTCGTCGCCCACGACGGCGCCTTCGCCGGGGACCCGTCGGCCGACAAACGCCGCCGGATCGCCGACGGCCTGAAGGCCGACAAGGCCGGCGCGGCGGTGTTGACGGCCCCCGATTCCATCGCCTGGCTGTTGAACGTTCGCGGCGGCGACGTGCCGTTTACGCCGTTGGCGCTGTCGTTCGCTGTCCTTTACGCCGACGCTAGCGCCGAGCTGTTCATGGACGGCCGCAAGCTGGCGCCGGGGACCCCGTACCACCTGGGCCCGGACGTCGAAGTCCTGGAGCCCGACGCCTTCGGCCCGGCCCTGGACAAGCTCGGCAAGGACGGCAAAACCGTGCGCGTGAGCGCCGACACCGCGCCGCGGTGGGTGTTCGACCGCCTGCAGAAGGCCGGCGCCGTCGTCGATCGCGGCGACGACCCGTGCCAATTGCCGAAGGCCATTAAAACCGCCGCCCAGATGGACGGCATCCGGGCCGCGCACCGGCGCGACGGTGCGTCGCTGACGCGGTTCCTGGCCTGGCTCGGCGGCGAAGCGGCAAACGGTTCCCTGACCGAGACCGCCTGCGCCGACAAGCTGGAATCGCTGAGGCGCGGCAACGATCATTTCCAGGGCCTCAGCTTTCCGACCATTTCCGGCGCCGGCGCCAACGGCGCCGTCGTCCATTATCGGGTGAGCGGGGAAACCGACGCCCCGCTAAGGCCTAAGTCCCTGTACCTGGTCGATTCCGGGGCCCAGTACCTGGACGGCACCACCGACGTCACCCGCACTATTGCCATCGGCGGGCCGACGGACGAGATGCGGCGCAACTTCACCCTCGTGCTCAAGGGCCACATCGCGCTCGCCACCGCCCGTTTCCCCGAAGGCACCACCGGCAGCCAGCTCGACACCCTGGCCCGGGTGGCGCTGTGGCGGGTGGGGCTGGATTACGACCACGGCACCGGCCACGGGGTCGGGCATTTCCTCGGCGTCCACGAAGGGCCGCACCGCATTTCCAAACGGTCCAACCGGGTGGCTTTGGCGCCGGGCATGGTGGTGTCCAACGAGCCCGGTTACTACAAGGCCGGCGCCTACGGCATCCGGATCGAGAACCTGGTCACCGTCGTTCAAGTGGAAGGAGACGCCGAAAAGCAGCTTTTAGGGTTCGAGACCCTGACCCTGGCCCCCATCGACCGGGCGCTTGTCGTTGCCGACATGCTGGATGGCGCCGAGGCGGCCTGGCTCGACGCATATCACGCCCGGGTGCTGGACGAGATCACGCCATTGGTCGATGAGGCGACGGCGGAATGGCTGGCCGAGGCGGCGGCGCCGATCGCTTAATACCACCGGTCATTAGAAATGACCGGTGGTCGGTGTTCCCTCGGACGCCGGGCGCGCCCTGGAACGCTTCTTAATTCGCCGCCGAATTTTTTGGCCGCGGCCTTACCGTCGCGGTATCATGACCCATGGCCATTTTTGTCAACATAATCGTCGGCATCGCCCTGGTGGCGACGGCCCTGATCCTGGTGGCGGGCCTGGTTTCGATGGGGTTCGAGAACAAGTTCTTCAACGAAAAGGTCTCGAACCAGTTGATGCGCTGGCGGGTCGCCGTTCAGGGCACCGCCGTGGTGCTGATGGGGCTGGCCGCCATCCTGCTCAATATCTGAGGGCGGCGGTTTCTCACTCCTCCGGCTCGCCGGCCTTCAGCCATTCGGCGTATTCGGCCTTGGTTTCCTCGTTCGGCGGGTAGACGCCGGGCACCTTCCGGCCCTTCTTGATCTTCAGCTTGGCGAATCTCTCGTAGCGTTCCTGTTCGAGCCCGTCTTTGGCGACTTCCGCCGCCAACGCCTTCGGCACCACCACCACGCCGTCGCCGTCGGCGCAAATGATGTCGCCGGGAAAGACGGCGACGCCGCCGCAGGCGATCGGGGTTTCGATGTCGGCCGCCGCGTGCCCGGCGACGCTGGCCGGGGCCGCGGGGCCGGCGGCATAAAGCGCCAGGCCGACTGCGAGGGCCTCGGCGCAGTCGCGCACGCCGCCGTCGGAGACGACGCCGGCGACGCCGCGGATTTTCAGCCGCTCGACTAGAAGGTCCCCGACCACGGCGATGTCGGCGATGCCGCGCCCGTCGATGACCAGGACCGAGCCCTCGGGCGCCTGTTCGATGGCGAGGCGCGGCGGATAGTCGGGGTGGCCCAGGACTTCCGGGGTCGAGAGGTCCTCGCGCAAGGGCACGTAGCGCAGCGTATAGGCGGGACCGGCCAGGCGCTGGGGAGGATCGTTCAGGGGCCGGACGCCGGCCATGGAAATATTGCGGATGCCGCGCTTTAAAAGCTGCATGGTGACGGTGGCGGCGCTGATGGCGCCCAGCGTTTCCAGGGTTTTGTCGTCCATGGGCTACCTCGTTCCTGACCCGCCGTTAGTACTCCCTCGGCGCCGGTTTTTCCATGACCTTGATCGCGTAAGCGTCTATATCAGTCGAAACCGTAAGTTCGTTGGAAGGTCAAAGGCCAAAACGTGGTCAAGCTCGACAAGATCTATACCCGCGGCGGCGACAAGGGCGAGACCTCGCTCGGTTCCGGCCGGCGGGTGCCTAAGCACCATACCCGGGTCGCCGCCTACGGCACCGCCGACGAGGCCAATGCGGTCATCGGCCTGGCGCGTCTCAAGTCGGAGGGCGAGACGAACGCCATGCTGGCGCGGATTCAGAACGACCTGTTCGACCTTGGCGCCGACCTGTGCCGGCCCGAAGGAAGCGAAATGGAAGGCACGGAACCGCTCCGCATTTCCGGCGTCCAGGTCAAGCGCCTGGAAGACGAGATCGACGCCATGAACGAAGAACTCGAGCCGCTGACCTCCTTTATCCTCCCCGGCGGCACGGAAACGGCGGCGTGGCTGCACCTGGCCCGCACCGTGGTGCGGCGCTGCGAGAGGCTGATGTGCGAACTGGCGGAAAACGAAAGCGTCAACCCGGAAGCGGTGAAATACATCAACCGGCTGTCGGACCACCTGTTCGTGCTCGCCCGGCGCACCAATGACCAGGGCAAAAAGGACGTGCTCTGGCAGCCCGGCGCCAACCGCTGAGGCACCCAAAAACCCCGTGTAAAGGTCCCTTGACCTGTGGTTTCCTTGCTCCTATTGTGCAAGTGCGAAGAAGGGGGGCATCCCAGGAAACGCTTTTATTTCAAGGCCATATAACCATTCTTTTTTTGTCTCTTGACCCCGGCAACGGGGTTTTCGAATCAACGGCAGGTCCACCATGAAGGTTCTGGTCGCGGTCAAGCGGGTCGTCGATTTCAACGTCAAAATCCGGGTCAAATCGGACGGCACGGGCGTCGAGACCGGCAACGTCAAGATGTCCATGAACCCGTTCGACGAGATCGCCGTCGAGGAAGGCGTGCGCATGCGTGAGGCCGGCACGGCCAACGAACTGATCGCCGTGTCGATGGGCCCCCGACAATGCCAGGAAACCATCCGCACGGCGCTGGCCATGGGCGTCGACCGCGGCATCCTGGTCGAGACCGACGCCGAGCTCGAACCGCTGACCGTGGCCAAGCTGTTGAAGGCCATTACCGGGAAGGAAAGCCCCGACCTGGTGATCCTCGGCAAGCAGGCCATCGACGACGACTGCAACCAGACCGGCCAGATGCTGGCGGCGTTGCTGGGTTGGGGGCAGGGAACGTTCGCTTCCGGCATCGAGTTTGGCGACGGCAAGGTCACGGTGACCCGTGAAATCGACGGCGGGCTTGAAACCGTCGCCCTGACCCTGCCGGCGGTGGTGACGGCGGATTTGCGCCTTAACGAGCCCCGCTATGCGTCGCTGCCGAACATCATGAAGGCGAAGAAAAAACCCATCGACACGATGACGCCCGAAGACCTCGGCGTTGACGCCGCGCCCCGGCTGAAGACCCTGAAGGTCGAGGAGCCGCAAGACCGGGAGGCCGGGACCATGGTCGAGACCGTGGCCGAGTTGGTGGACAAGCTCAGGAACGAAGCGAAGGTGATCTGATGAGCGTCCTGGTCATTGCCGAACACGACAACGCGTCCCTCAGCCCGGCGACGCTGAGCACCGTCACCGCGGCCATGGCCTTGGGCGAGGTGACGGTGCTGGTGGCGGGGTCGAACTGCCGCCCGGCGGCCGAGGCCGCCGCCGCGACCGCAGGCGTCGCCAAGGTGCTGTTGGCCGACGATCCGGCGCTCGAACACGGGCTGGCGGAAAACCTGGCGCCGCTGATCCAGGGCATGGGCGGCGAATACGGCCACGTGCTGGCCCCGGCGACCACCTTCGGCAAGAACCTGATGCCCCGGGTGGCGGCGCTGCTGGACGTGCAGCAGATTTCCGAAATTACCGCCGTCGAAAGCGAGGACACCTTCGTCCGCCCCATTTACGCCGGCAACGCCATGACGACGGTGCAAAGCGCCGATTCCGTCAAGGTCGTCACCGTGCGCATGACCGCCTTCGAGGCGGCGCAAGCAAATGACGATGGGGGCGGCGGCTCGGCCGCTATCGAGGAAATCGGCGGCGGGAGCGATTCCGGCTTGTCCTCTTTCGTCGGCCATGAACTGACCAAATCCGAACGCCCGGAACTGACCAGCGCTTCCATCGTCATCTCCGGCGGCCGGGGCATGCGGTCGGGGGAAAATTTCAAGATGCTGGAAGACATCGCCGACAAGCTGGGCGCCGCCGTCGGCGCCAGCCGCGCCGCCGTGGACGCGGGCTTCGTGCCCAACGATTACCAGGTCGGCCAGACCGGCAAGGTGGTGGCCCCGGACCTTTACATCGCCGTCGGCATTTCCGGCGCCATTCAGCACCTGGCGGGGATGAAGGATTCCAAGGTCATCGTCGCCATCAACAAGGACGAGGAAGCGCCGATCTTCCAGGTCGCCGACTACGGCCTGGTCCAGGATCTGTTCGAGGCGCTGCCGGAATTGTCATCGGAACTGGACAAACAGGGTTAAACGGGCTCCCATAGCGCCCAGAGGTAGGAAAAATGGTTTTGGATTTTAAAAAGATCGGTATCATCGGCAGCGGCCAGATGGGCAAGGGCATCGCCCACGTGTGCGCCGTCGCCGGGCTTGATGTGTGCCTGATGGACGCCAACGCCGATGTCATCAAAAAAGCCAAGGACGACATCGAAAAAAACATGGACCGCCGGGTCGCCCGCCAGGAGATTTCCGAAGACGACAAGAAAAAGGCCCTGGACCGCATCGCCACCGGCAAGGATTACAAGGGTTTCAAGGGTTGCCAACTGGTGATCGAGGCGGCGACCGAGGACGAACAGATCAAGAAAGAGATCCTCAGGGACCTGTGCAAGAATTTGGACCCCGAGGCGCTGATCGCGTCGAACACGTCCTCCATCTCGATCACCCGGCTGGCCGCGCGGACGGACCGCCCCGGCAAGTTCGTCGGCATGCATTTCATGAACCCGGTGCCGAGGATGGACCTGGTGGAAATGATCCGCGGCATCGCCACCGAGGAAGACACCTATCAGGCGGTACGCGGCCTGGTCGAGAAACTGGGCAAGACGCCGGTCAACGCCGAGGACTTCCCGGCCTTTATCGTCAACCGCATCCTGCTGCCGATGATCAACGAGGCCATCTATACGCTGTACGAAGGCGTCGGTTCGGTCGAGGCCATCGACACCGCCATGAAGCTCGGCACCCGTCATCCCATGGGGCCGCTGGAGCTGGCCGACTTCATCGGCCTCGATACCTGCCTGGCGGTCATACACGTGCTGCATGACGGGCTCGCCGATACCAAGTACCGGCCGTGTCCGTTGCTGGTCAAATACGTCGAGGCCGGCTGGCTCGGCCGCAAGACCGGCCGCGGCTTCTACGACTATTCGGGCGACACCCCGGTCCCGACCCGCTAGGCCGCCCCGCAAAGGCCGGAAAAATGCCGCCGACCAACACCCAAGTGCTTTTCCGCCGTCAGCCCCAGGGCCTGCCGACGGAAGACGATTTCGAGATCGTCGAGACCCCGATGCCCGAACCGGGGCCGGGGCAGTTTGTCGCCAAAAGCCTCTATCTTTCCCTCGATCCCTACATGCGGATGCTGATGGGCGGCGGCTGGAAGTTCCTGGGTACCGGGATGACGCAGGGCCAGGTCATGGTCGGCCGCATCCTGGGGGAAGTCATCGAAAGCGGCCACCCGGACTTAAAGCCCGGCGACCATATCGTCGGGCGGCTCGGCTGGCAGGAATACGCGGTCTCCAACGGCGCCGACCTGGATTTCAAGGTCGAGCCCAAGGAAGGGATGCCGCTGACCGCCTACATGGGGGTCTGCGGGTCCAACGGCACCACCGCCTGGGCCGGCCTGAAGATGATAGGCAAGCCCAAGGAAGGCGAAACCGTCCTCGTTTCCGCCGCCGCCGGGTCGGTCGGCAGCGCCGTCGGCCAGATCGCCAAGGCCATGGGCTGCCGGGCCGTCGGCATCGCCGGCGGGACGGAGAAATGCCGCCTGGTGACCGAAGAATTCAACTTCGACGCCTGCCTGGACTACAAGGGCGGCGACCTGGGCCGACAGATCAAGGACGCCGCGCCCGACGGCATCGACGTCTATTTCGACAACGTCGGCGGCGAAATGCTGGATACGGTCCTGGCGTTGATGAACGCCAAGGGACGCATTCCGGTGTGCGGGGTGCTGTCGCAGTACAACGCCGAGGACGACTATTACGGCGTCACCAACACGCGCCTGATCTTCGACAAGCAGCTTCGCCTGCAGGGGTTCCTCAACAGCGAATTCCGTGACCAATGGGACCGGGCCCGGGCCGAGCTGGAGGACCTGGTGGCGTCGGGAAAGCTCAAATACCGGGAAACCGTCGCCCAGGGGCTTAAAAGCGCGCCCCAGGCCTTCATCGGCATGCTGCGGGGTGAAAACCTGGGCAAGCAGTTGGTGAAGCTGACTTAATGCAGTTCGGCGCGGAGCTTCTGGCGGTAGACGTCGATCACCACCAGCTTGCCTTTTTCTTCCTTGTGCCAGAACTGCCAGCCGTTGCAGGCCGGCGCCTTTTGCACGTAGGCCCCGACCTGATGGATGGAGCCGCGGAAATCGCCGGTCACCAGCGAGCCGTCGGCGCGCACCTTGGCGGTATGGCGGCGGCGGTGGTCGGTGAGCGTGGTGCCGGGTTCGACGATGCCGCGTTCGACCAGCCAGCCGAAGGGGATGCGCGGCTCGTCCCGCTTGGCCGGCGTGCTCAGCAGTTCCACCTCGGCGGCGGGGCGGACCTTGGCCAGCCGTTGCCGGGCCAGCTTGACGTAGCCGGAATCCTGCTCGATGCCGAGGTAGCGCCGGCCCAGCTTCTTGGCCACCGCCCCGGTGGTCCCGGAGCCGAAAAACGGGTCCAGCACCAGGTCGCCGACCTCGGTCGCCGCCAGCACGGCCCGGTGCAGAAGCGCCTCGGGCTTTTGCGTCGGGTGCGCCTTCTTGCCGTTCATTTTCAGCCGCTCCGGGCCCGTGCACAGCGGCAACAGCCAGTCCGAGCGCATCTGCAAATCGTCGTTGAGGTTCTTCATCGCCTCGTAGTTGAAGCGGTAGCGCGATTCCTTGTCCCGCGCGCACCAGATCAGGATTTCATGGGCATTGGTGAAGCGCCGGCCGCGGAAGTTGGGCATCGGGTTGGTCTTGCGCCAGACGACGTCGTTGAGGATCCAGTATCCCAGATCCTGCAGCGCCGCGCCGACCCGGTAGATGTTGTGATAGGACCCGATGACCCACAGCGTGCCGTCGGGCTTCAACAGCCGCCGTGCCGCCTTGAGCCAGGACGTGGTGAACCGGTCGTAGGCCTGGAAGGTGTCGAAGCGGTCCCAGTCGTTGTCGACGCCGGCGACGCGGGTCTGGTTGTTGGGGCGCAGAAGCTCGCCTTCGAGCTGCAGGTTATAGGGCGGGTCGGCGAACACCATGTCCACCGACGCCTCGGGCAGCCCCGCCATGACCTCGAGGCATTCCCCCTGAATTACTTTATCGTCTTCGACTTTTCGATCCCTGCCCATGGCTTGGACAATGGGCAAGCCGGGACTCGCCGTCAACAATTAAATGGATTCAATGACTTAGGAGGGAATCGGCACTCAAGATATGGGAGTCGGGACTCCTCATGCCCCCATATCTTGCGGCTCCAGGAGCCTGCGGATGGGTGCGAAGCGGCGCCGGTGCTGGGGCGTCACCCCTAGGCGTTCGAGCGCCGCCTGGTGTTCCCGGGTGCCGTAGCCGGCGTTCCTCTCCCATCCGTAGCCGGGGAAGTCGCCGGCCAAGCCGGCCATGATCCGGTCCCGGGTCACCTTGGCGGCGATGGACGCGGCGGCGATGGAAAGACTCAGTGAATCGCCCCGGACCACGCACCGGGCCGGGCACGAAAGGTCTGGTTCGCGGTTGCCGTCGACCAGCGCCAGGTCAGGGCGAAGGGGCAAGGCCTCGACGGCGCGGGCCATGGCCAGCATTGTCGCGCCGAGGATATTGAGGTCGTCGATCTCGGCGACGTCGGCCCGGCCGACGCCGATCCGGGCCTCGGCGAGTAGCCTCTCGAACAGGGCTTCGCGCTTGCCCGGCCTGAGCTTCTTGGAATCGTCGAGTTCCGCCACCAGAACCGCCGACAGGCGGCCCTTATCGAGGATCACGGCGCTGGCCACCACCGGCCCCGCCCACGGGCCGCGTCCGGCTTCGTCGATGCCGCAGACGACGGCGTGGCCCAGGCCCCGCGCTTCGTCCTCGAGGCTGAAATCAGGCATCTTTGCGGCGCCTCCTGGTTGGCCCTTTCTTGCCGCCGGGTTTCTCCTCGTTGGCCGGGGTGCCGGGCAGGACGATCTCCGCTTCTTTCCCTTTCTTCCCCGGGGCAGGGCCTTTCTTGCGGGCCTCGCGCTGGCGCCGCAGCCACAGCGCCGCCGCCCTCAATCCCACCATGGTTTTGGACGTCGCCTTGTCCAGGGTCATGGCGACGAATTCGGTCTCCGGCCCGTAGACCAATTTCAACAATTCGGTCCCCGACGTGATGCCGCGTTTGGCCAGGACGCCCAGGCGCCGGCCGGTGACCACCCATAACGGAGACAGCGCCAGGCTCAACACCGTCACCGCGACGACCAGGCGGCGGTCTTCGTCGCTGATGACGCCGGCCTCGACGCCGACCACCGACAACAGGAACGAAAACTCGCCGATCTGGGCCAAGACGATGCCGGCGACGAAGGCGTGGTGCCAGGGTTGGCCGATGAGCCCCAAAAACCCGACGTTGAGCGCCGTCTTGAACACCGACACCATCAAAAACAGCAGCAGCACGGTGCCGAAATTGGACCAGATATAGTCGAGGTCGATCAGCAGCCCGATGGACAGGAAGAACACCATCATCAGGATGCTCTGGATCGGCCGCGTCGCCTCCAGCATGGCGTGGCGTTCGCGGCTGTTGCCGATGATCAGCCCGGCGATAAACGCGCCATAGGCCGCCGACAGCCCCAAAAGCCCCGTCACCGCGGCGCAGCCGACGCAAAAGGCGACCGCCGCCAGGGGCTTCAGGTCGGCGTTGCCGGCGACCATGGCGGCGAAGGGCAGGCTGATCTTGCGGCTGCGGCTGAGATACAGGATCAGGGCCACCAAAAAAGCCACCGACAGGGCGATTTTCGGCGCCGCGATCCAATCGAAGCCGTCCCCTCCGGCGGCGCCGATTCCCAACATCATCGGCACCACCGCCAGGTCCTGGGCGATCAGCACGGCGACGGCGATGCGGCCCGAGCGCGAGCGGAGCTCACCGATGCCGTCCAGGATCTTGATGGCGACGGCGGTCGACGACAGCGCGACGACGAAGCCGAGCAGCACCGCCAACCCCGTCGGCCAGCCGAAGGCCATGGACAGCAACAGCATGACGCCGACCGAGGCGCCGATCTGGAACCCCGTCACCAGTAGCGCGAAGCCCCAGATCTTGCGGAACGAGCGCAAGGAAAGCTCCATGCCGACGATGAACAGCAGCATCAGCACGCCCAGTTCCGCCAGCACGTCTATCTGTTCGCGGCTTTCGACCACCGCCAGCGCCGACGGGCCCAACAGCACCCCGGCAAGGATATAGCCGACCAGGGCCGGCTGGCGCAGCCTTTCCAAGGCCATGCCGCAGACCAGCGCCGCCAGCACGACGACGGCGATCCCGGTCAGGTTGGAAGGGGCCGCCGTCTGGATGGCGACGTCGGCGGCGGTTTCGATGGCGCCGCCGAGGGCTTCCTGGACCTCTTGGACCGCTTCGCGGGCACCCTGGACCGCGCCTTCGACGGCTTCCCGGGCGCCGTCGACGGCGCCTTCGGCGGCCTGTTCCAGGGGACCTTTCTTTGCTTCCTCGGCCATTTTCAAAACTTAGCATGACCCCCGAAAGGGGCAAAACGGCAGACGGGATTCTGTGGATAAAATTGCCGGAAAATCCGTTTCAGGGCGGGAAAATACCTAAAAACCGCTTTTTTTACCGGTTTTAGGGGGGGGCTACCGGCGACACATGCATTTATGGTATACTGTCACCGGGCAGAAATGCCCTCAGGAGGTGAAAGTGGCACGCGTTATGATCAACTGCCCGGAAACGGGGGAATCCGTTTACACGGGCATGACCTTTGACTGGCCATCTTTCGAAAACGTGAGAATCGGCGAAAAGTCGGTCCGGTGCAGTGCCTGCGGCGACGAACATACTTGGAAACGTCCCGACGCCTTTCTCGAGGAAGACGGCGGCAGCGCTTAGAGGGCCGGTCAAAGGAACACAAGAACCGCGACGGAATGGATGATCGCAACTGGGAGGCGCTTTCGTGTGCCGGGTTGTTGCCGTCGGCCCCGCTTTTGGCGGGGTTTATTTTTGGGAATTAGAGAAGCCGCAACTGATCGCCGGGCTGTGGCGGAACGCGGAATTGCGACGTATCAATGCCCAACGCAGGGTGGCGTTCGTTATTTAGATTCAACCTCTTGCAGGCGAGATCGAAACGCCTGGCCAGAAGCCCGGCCCGCTGGCCGGTGCCTTTCATGCGGGTCTTGAATTCCGAATCATAGAGCCCGCCGCCCCGTGTCTCGCGCACCTGGCTCAGCACGTGATCGGCCATGTCCGGGACGTGGGTACGGAGCCATTCCATGAACAGGTCCTTCAGCTCCAGCGGCAGGCGCAACAGGATATAGCCGGCACCGGTGGCGCCGGCTTCGGCGGCGGCTTCCAGGACCCGCTCCAGCTCGGCGTCGTTGAGCACCGGGATCATCGGTGCCGCCATCACCGTCACCGGCACGCCGGCGTTGGATAACGTCCGGATCGCGGCCAGCCGCTTGTCCGCCCTCGGCGCCCGGGGCTCCAGCGCCCGGGCCAGCTTCGGATCGAGCGTCGTCACCGACACCCCGACCGCGGCCAGGCCCTTTTCCGCCATCGGCGCCAGGATATCGATATCGCGGCAAATCAGGTCGGATTTCGTAATCACGGTCACCGGGTGGTTGAAGCGCGACAGCACCTCCAGCACCTGGCGGGTGATCTTGTGGCGGCGCTCGACCGGCTGGTAGGGGTCGGTGTTGGCGCCGATGTTGATGACCTGGGGCTTATACCCCGGTTTCGACAGTTCCTGTTCCAGGAGCTTCGCCGCCTCGGGCTTGGCCAACAGGCGGCTTTCGAAATCGAGCCCCGGCGACAGCCCCAGGTAGGCGTGGCTGGGCCGGGCGTAGCAGTAGACGCAGCCGTGCTCGCAGCCGCGATAGGGGTTGATGGAACGGTCATAGGGGATATCGGGCGAGGTGTTGCGGGCGATGATGGTCTTCGGGCGCTCGAACGTCACCGTTGTCCTGAGCGGCGGCAGGTCTGCGTCGTCGAGCTCCCAGCCGTCGTCCAGGGTTTCGCGGCTCTCGGGCTCGAAACGGCCTGAGCGGTTGGTCACCGCGCCGCGGCCCTTGATGGGCCATGCCAGTTGCGGATAATCCATGGCTATTGATAGCTGAAGGCGCGGAACATTTCAAGAACAAATAACGGGGCCGCTCCTCGTGTGAGCTTCGCTCCTTGTTGTGGTATGAAAGGGTGGAGTCCCTAGAAACCGGAGCCTCGGCGCAAGTGCTCAGCATCGTCATCCCGACCCTCAACGCCGCCGACGAGTTGGCCCGAACGTTGGACCGCCTCAAGGGCGCCGACGTGGGGACGGAAGTCATCGTCGCCGACGGCGGCTCCGTCGACGCGACGCCGGTCATCGCCGCCGAGGCTGGGGCCAGGTTCACCGCCGCGACGGGCGGCCGCGGCCCGCAACTGGCCGCCGGCGCGGAGATGGCGGCCGGGAGTTGGCTGTTGTTCCTGCACGCCGACACCCGCCCGCGGCCGGGATGGAACCACGCCGTCAACGACTTCATGGCCGATCCGGAAAACCGCTTCCGGGCCGCCTATTTCGCCTTCGCCCTCAACGACCCGGCGCCGGGCGCGCGGCGGCTGGAAGCCCTGGTCCGGTGGCGGTGCCGGGTCTTCGGCCTGCCCTACGGCGACCAGGGGCTTTTGATCAGCCGCGAATTCCATGACCTCCTCGGCGGCTTCCGGCCGCTGGCGCTGATGGAGGACGTCGACATGGCGCGACGCATCGGACGGCGGCGGCTTAAGCTCCTGCCGGTGGCCGCCGTGACCTCGGCCGAGCGCTACCGCAAGGGCGGATACTGGCTGCGCCCGGCGCGTAATTTGCTTTGCGTCGGGCTGTTTTTCGCCGGCTTTCCGTCGCGCCTGATCGACGGCTTTTACGAATGACGCGGGGACTCTCCAATCATCTCGTCGTCTTCGCCAAGACCCCGCGCCTGGGCAGGATCAAGACCCGTCTCGGCCGCGACATCGGCGCCGTCGCCGCCTGGGCCTTTTACCGCCTGACCTTAAGTTCGGTTTTGAGGCGGCTTGGGGCCGATCGGGGGGGCGACCGGCGCTGGCGGTGCTGGCTCGCCGTCACCCCGGACTCCGACATTCACCTGCGCAATACCTGGCCCGGCGGCTGGTGGCGGGTCAACCAGGGCGAAGGCGATCTGGGAGCCCGCATGGGCCGCCTCGCCAGGGCATTGCCGCCCGGCCCGGTGGTCATCGTCGGCGCCGACGTGCCCGCCATCCGGCGCCATCATATCGCCGCCGCCTTCAAGGCGCTGGGCCGTCACGACGCCGTTTTCGGCCCGGCGGCCGACGGCGGCTATTGGCTGGTCGGACTGAGGCGGCGGCCGAGATTCGCGGACGTTTTCGCCGGCGTCCGCTGGTCGACGGAACACGCCCTTTCCGACACCGTCGAAAACCTGGACCCCGGCCACACCCATGCGTTGCTGGAGACGCTGGAAGACGTCGACGGCGGCGAGGCGTACGCGAAATGGAAGAAGGGGCGGCGCGGGCGGCCTTAGCGCTCCTTCACCCTTATTCCTTCAGGCGCGACATCATCTCGACGAAATTGCACGGCCGGGTGCGGATATCGAGCTGATGGACGAGGATCTCGTCCCAGGCGTCCTTGCACGCGCCGGGCGAACCCGGCACCGCGAACAGGTAGGTGCCGCCCGCGACCCCGGCCGCGGCCCGGGACTGGATGGTCGAGGTCTTGATCTTCTGGTAGCCGATCATGCGGAACATCTCGCCGAAGCCGGGGATGTCCTTCTCGGCGACCTGGGCCAGCGCTTCCGGCGTCACGTCGCGGCCGGTGAGGCCGGTGCCGCCGGTGGCGATGACGACGTCGATTTCCGGGTCGTCGATGTATTGCCGCAGTTTGCCGGCGATCAGGCCGATCTCGTCCTTGACGATGTCGCGGGCCCGCAGCTTGTGCCCGGTGGATTCGAGGCGTTCGACAAGTGTATCGCCGGAACGGTCGTCGCCCGGCGCGCGCGTGTCGGAAACGGTCAAAACGGCAATGTTGACCGCAAGGAAAGTATCTTTATCGGCGTGGCCCATCGTTTTGCGCAACCTCGGCAGGTTCCTGACCAAGGGCGGTATACACCGGCCACCGGCCTTCGGCAATGGCGTCCAGGGACGGCGCGTGCTGTCCCAAACGGTTGCGGTAGATCCAAAGGTTGCTCAGCACCTTCTCGATGAAGATGCGGGTTTCGCGCGACGGCAGGCTTTCGATGAAAAACAGCGGGTCGTTCAGGTCGTCGGTCTTGCGCCGCCATTTGTTCAGGTTTCCGGGCCCGCCGTTCCAGGCCGCCGCCATCAGTAACAGGTCGCCCTGGATCTTTCCGTCGGCCAAAAGGATTTCGATGTATCTCTGGCCCAGGGACAGGTTGATCTCGGGCTTGAACAGCGTCCGGCGCTTGTGGCCGTGGCGGTGATAGCGCCGGTCGCGGGCGACGAAGCTGGCGGTCCTCGGCATCAACTGCATCAGGCCCCGGGCCCCGGCCCAGCTTTTGGCCTTGGGGTTGAAGCGCGATTCCTGGCGCACCAGGGCGAAGATCAGCGCCTTGTCGATCCTGAAGCCGCCATCCGGCGTCCACGCCGGCAACGGATAGGCGGCGCCGTCGAAGCCGCCGCCGTTGGGATAAAGCCGGTTGTCCAGGCGCACCGCCAACGACGGCATGGAGCCGCGGCTGGCCAGGGCGAGAATGCCCCTCGCCAGTTCGTCGTCGGCGAAGGCGCTGAGGTTCCTGAGCTCGCGCTCGGCGCGGCGGTTCTCTCCCACCCACGACAGCGCCATGGCGCGCCGCCCCCGGGGCTGGGCCGAAAGCTTTTCGATGATGCCTTCGGCCAGCGGCGGCACGGCCCAGCGGAAACCCATCTCCTCGCCCAGCATGTAGCGGGCCAGAAGCCCGTAGAAGGTGCGGGGGTGGGCGGCCGCCGTCTTTAGCAGCGGGTTGACCTTTTGCGGTTGCCGGTTGACCAGGCGCGCGCGGGCGGCCCAGAAGGCGCCCGCCGACACCAGCCACGGCGAGGCCGCGTCCTGCCTGGCGACGGCTTCGAAATGGCCGGCGGCGACATCGAACTTGTTCAGCCGCCACGCCGCCAGCCCCGCCGTCCAATGGGCCTCGGGCAGATACCGGCCCGAACGCCCGGCCGCCTGCCCGGCCCACATCAGCGCCCATTCGTCGCGGCCGGCGGAAAAATACCCCCATCCCAGTTGCGCCTTCGCCTGGTCGTACTGGGCGGCGGAGAACAGGCGCTTGACCTCCCCGGTCTGGATCAGCTTCTTGACCGCCAGCGTGTGGCCGTGCCGGAGGCGGCCGCGGATCGTGCGTTGCAGGGCGCGGACGCGGCGCCGGTCGGCCCGTTTCAGCCGTTTTCCGGGGACCGCGATGCCGTTCGCCGATTCCGAGACCACCCGGGGCGGCAGCCGGTCGGGGCGTTTCGGGACGCGCCAGTTGGCGGGCTGGCGGCGGCGCGCCAGCTTGTAGAGCCGGCGGGCGTCCGGGTGGTCGGCGTATTGGGCCATCCACGCCTTCAGTTCCTTGTACTTGGAACGGTACTTGGTCGGATGCAAATAGCGCTGCGCCATGACGTGGCCCATCAACACGCGGTCCTGGAGCCCGGCGATCAACCTGTCGGCGGTTTTCCAGTCGCCGTCTTCCTGGACGCCGAAAATTTGCCGGTACAGATCGACGTCGGCGTGGACGAGGATTTTCGGAAACACCAGTTCGACGTTGCCGGCCCCGGGGTCGGCTGCGGGATCGCCGCCGTTCAGCGACGCCGACGCGTCCGCCGTCTCGAGGCCGGCGGCGGCGGCGCCCGGCACACCCGGCGCGCCCGGGCCGGGACCGAATCCCAGCACCGCCGCCAAGACAAGCGGAAACAGAACGGAAAAACGCTTGGTCATGAAAATATAAAGCAGAACCCCCCCCGAACAACCTGGTTTTGTATAAAACATCCCGATTCCGCGGGCAACCCGCAAAAGCAATCGCATTTGGCGTCGGAACGGATTTACCACCCGCCTTTTGCCTGCCCGCGCGAAGCCGCCCTGCGGCCCAAAGCCTCCCGCCTTCGCGAAGCCCGCTTCGGCAGGCGAAGGAAGGTCGGGCGACGGGTCGTTCGGCGAAGGCAGGCCGGAGAGGCCGCACCGTCGGTAAGTCGTCGGTAAATCGTCCCCATGTCGTCCCAATGTCGTCACCATGTCGTCCCTGTGTCGTCATTATGTCGTCACCATGTCGTCCTTATGTCGTCCGAATGTCGTCATTTTTTGCCGCCCTTTTCGCCTTAACTCGTTGAATTCGCACGATTCCGGTCCGAAAAAAGGCCGTGGAAGTCGTCATTTGTCGTCATTTTCTCCTTCCAGGCCTGCTGACAAAGGGGATGCGTGACGGGGCTTCGGACGCGCCCCATGACGCGGCTGGATTTTTACCTTAATTCCTTAATAAACGAGATTAAGGAATTAGATCGTATTTAAAAATAGAAGTCAAGAACAAAAGGGGAATAATTGAATGACCTTTGCCTGGTTTGGTGCTCGGTTTGATGCCCGGTTTGATTAAGGTCTGCCAATGGCCCCTTAGCCGACCTGCGAGCATGAGCACAAATGTCCTGTGTGGACGGCTCCCGCGTTGCAAGGACTTTTCGACGTCGTAGCGTCCAAGTCAGGTACAGTCTTGTGTCCGGCCTGTTGATGCGGTGCTGTTGAACCGCTGGCCCTGATGGTATCCGTGGATCGGGTCCCTATCTGCTT
>NZAZ01000113.1 GCA_002686255.1 Rhodospirillaceae bacterium | reverse complement strand
CGCTGGTTAGGAGTTCGGCGCGCCGCGATGCGGGGACATCGGAAGCGGCGAACGACGACATCCAGCGGCCAAAAGGCCCGCGTCCCTTGAGGGATGGGGCGCGATTGGGCCATCTGCGGCGTTATGGCGCCTCGCCGATGACCCCACATCGCCTTCGGCGCCATGCCTGGCGAATGGCCCAATCGCGCCCCATCGTGGCCATGCCCAGTTATTCGGATAGGCTCTTAACCTGACTGAATCAGGAAATGACGGCAAACAGCTTCGTCAGGCCACCGGTTCGGTCTTGTCGTCGGCGGTGATTTCGGCCGCCCGCGGCTTTTCGGTTTCGACGCTTTTCGGATCGGTCACGGCCGCCAGGGCCGCGGCCGCGGTGTCGACGACCGGGGCTTCGCCGGCCGGGGCCTGATCGGCGGGCCGAGGCGCGGACGGCGATTGTTTCTTGGCGTCGCGGTTCTGGCCCTTGCCGGCGCCATTGCCGCCTTCGGGGTTGGCGATCCGGTAATAGTGTTCGGCGAACTGGAAGAAGGCCTCCGCCGATACCCTGTCGCCGGAGACATTGGCGTCGCGGGCCAGGGCCAGGTATTTTTCCTGGACCTGCTGCGCGGTGCCACGGATCTTGACCTCGGGGCCGTTGCTTTCGAAGTTGTTTCTGCCCCCGGAATGGCGCTTGTTGCCACCGCGGGAACGCGAGCGTCTGTTATTGGATCCTTGTTTCATCTTATCTTTGACTTTGTATGGCTTTCACATATTCCCCGCCCCGCGAGAGCCCAACCATCGGCTTGGACCGTCACAACCGGCTCCGCCAAGCGCAAAAATGCAAATCAGAGAACCGGCATAGCATGGGAGAAATTAAGGGATCAACTCCGCTCTAAAGCGTGGACCCCACTGCAGCCCAAAGGCTGCTAACCCAAGCAAGGTAGTCGGTAGCGGACTTCATTCCAACCCTTTTTTCGGTTTTTTGCCGTTATTTATCCTAAACCTGTTGCGCTTCGACCACACGGGGGCGGCCGCAAAGATCAGCATGGATACTGGTGACGGCGAGGCCGTTTTCCTCGAAAAGGGCGCTCACGGCCCCGGCCTGGGCGGCGCCGGTCTCGATAAAGGCGCCGCCGCCGGGCGCCAGCAAGGGGCCGATTTGGGGCGCCAGGGCGCGATAGCACGCCATCCCGTCGGGGCCGCCGGAAAGCGCCAGGCGGGGTTCGAACCGGGACACCTCGGGCTCCAGGGCGGCGAATTCATCGTCGGCGATATAGGGCGGGTTGGCGAGGATCAGGTCGAAGCGGCCTTCGGTGCCGTCAAGGCCACGGCCCCAGTCGGATTGCCTGAATTCCGCCCTACCCTCCAGGCCCAGGGCCGCCGCGTTTCCGGCCGCCACCTTCAGCGCCGCCGCCGACAGATCGACGCCGAGGCCCCGGGCGTTGGGCCGTTCGGACAACAGCGCCAGCAACAGACAGCCGCTGCCGGTGCCGAGGTCGATGACGTTCAAATCCGCGTCCCGATCCCCTTCCTGGCAGCCGGGCACCGCCAGCGCCGCCTCGATCAGGGTTTCCGATTCCGGGCGCGGCACCAGGGTGTCGGCGGTGACGGCGAAATCCAGGCCCCAGAATTCGCGCTTGCCAATGATCACGGCCAGGGGTTCGCGATTCGCGCGCCTGGCCAGGAGCGATTGCAGGCGTGACCATTCGCCGCCGCCGGGCGCATGCTCGGGATGGGCCAGCACCCGGGCCGGATTCCAGCCGAGCACGAAGGACGCCAACAGCCGGGCGTCGAGCCGGGCCGAGTCGATGCCGGCGGCTTGAAGCCGCCCGGCGGCGCCGGAAAGCCAATCGCCGAGAGTCCCCCCGTGAGTCCCCTGGGGCATGTCTTCGATGGCGGCCGGGGCGCCGCTCATGTCATCTCCGCCAGGCGCCTTGCCTGATCGTCGGCGGTCAGGGCGTCGATGACCTCGTCCAGGTCGCCGTCCATCACCCGGTCCAGCTTGTGCAGGGTCAGGCTGATGCGGTGGTCGGTGATCCGGCGTTCGGGGTAGTTGTAGGTGCGGATGCGTTCCGAGCGGTCGCCGGAGCCGACCTGGGCTTTGCGGGTTTCGGCCCGTTCCGCCTCGGCCTTCCGGCGCTCGGCCTCGTACAGGCGCGCCCGCAGGACCCGCATCGCCTTGGCCTTGTTCTTGTGCTGCGATTTCTCGTCCTGTTGCGAAACGGCGATGCCGGTCGGCAGATGGGTGATACGCACGGCGCTGTCCGTCGTGTTGACCGACTGCCCGCCGGGGCCCGACGCCCGGAAGACGTCGATGCGCAGGTCTCTATCCTCGATCTTGATATCGACCTCCTCGGCCTCGGGCATCACGGCCACCGTCGCCGCCGAGGTATGGACGCGGCCGCTGGATTCGGTTTCCGGCACCCTTTGCACCCTATGCACGCCGGATTCGAACTTCAGCCGGGCGAAGACGCCGGGCCCGGAAATGGACGCGATGGCTTCCTTGTAGCCGCCGAGGCCGGTTTCGTTGAGGCTCATCAATTCGAACTTCCATTTGCGGTTTTCGGCGTAGCGCTGATACATCCTGAACAGGTCGGCGGCGAACAGCCCCGCCTCGTCGCCGCCGGTGCCGGCGCGGATCTCGAGGATGGCGTTCTTGTCGTCGGCCAAGTCCTTGGGCAGCAGCATCACCCGGAGTTTCTCTTCCAATTCCGGGACTTTCTCCTTCAGTTGGGCGAATTCCTCTTCCGCCATGTCCTTCATCTCGGCGTCCGTCTCGGGCTCGGCGATCAGCGACGTCAAATCCGCCGTCTCGTCCTTGACCCGGCGAAGCTCGCTGATGGCTTCGACCACCGGCGTCAGGTCGGAGAATTCCTTCGACAGGCGGGCGAATTCCTCCGGCGGCGGGGGCTCGGCGCTGGCCATCAGGTCTTGAAGCTCCTGGTGGCGGGCCAGAACCCGGTCCAGATTTTCCTCGAGGCTCACGTGCCCGACCCCTTTCCCGAATTGTTGTCCCGGGCGCCGCCACGGACCAGGCCGAACAGCCGCCGGATCACGTCCTCGGCCGCCCGCCAGCCGCCGCCTTCGGCGGCTTCGCCGCGCATGGCCTCGGACGGCTCATGTAAAAGCCGGTTGATCAGCAACCGCGTCGCCTTGTCGGCGTCGCCGCCGGCCTCGGCCAGGACCTGTTCGCGGACGTCCTCGAAATGGCCGCGAAGCTCGTTCAGGGCCGGCACCGCCACCCGTTCGGCGCGTCCGCGCAGGAAGGCATCCACTTCTCCGGCGACGATTCTGGCCGCGATTTCGGCTTCGGATTCGCGGGTCGCCCGGCCGGCCATGACGACCCTTTCCAGGTCGCCCAGGTCATAGAGAAAGGCCTCTTCGATGCGATCGACGGCGGGATCGACGTCGCCGGGGACCGAGGTGTCGACCAAAAACACCGGCCGTTTGCGGCGCCGGTGCAAGGCCACCTGCATCATGTCGGCGGTGATGGCGTGGCGGCGCGAGCCCAGCGCCGTAAGCACGATGTCGGCCTCGTCCAGTATCCGGTCGAGCTCGTCGAAGTCGGCGAAATGGCCGTTGAGCGCCCGCGCCAGGGCTTCCGATCGGGTCGGGTTGGGGTGCACCACCGTCAGGTCGCCGAGCCCTTCATGGAGCAGCGCCTCGGCCACCATTTCGCCCATCTCGCCGGTGCCGACCAACAAACCCCGGGAACGCGAAAGATCGCCGTGCAGGTCCTGCGCCAGCCGCGCCGCGGCGGCGGCGATGGAGACCGGGCGCTCGCCGATTTTGGTTTCCGAACGCACCCGCTTGGCGGCGGCGTAGGCGCCTTGCAGGATGGCCCCCAATCCATTGCCGGCCATGCCCGCGTCCCGGGCCATCCGGTGCGCGGCCTTGATCTGGCCCAGGATCTGCGGCTCGCCGACGATCAGGCTGTCCAGCGACGCGGCGACGGTGAAGATCTGCCGCACCGCCTCGTCGCCGGTGAGCACATAGGTCTGGTCCTCCAACTCGGCGGCCTCGATCCCGGCGTGGGCGGCCAGGAGTTCCCGGGCGCTTTCGGCGGCGGCCTCGGGGTCGTCGTGGACGGCCTGAATCTCGACCCGGTCGCAGGTCGACAGCAGCATAGCCTGGTCCAGCCCGGCGTGGCGCATTTTCTCCAGAAAACCGGGAACGTGGTCTTCGTCGACGAACAGGCGGTCGCGCAGGCTCATGGAGCTTGAACGGTGGTTGGCGCCGACCACCAGCGGCCTGGGGGTTTTCGTTTGCTCTTCGGCCATGGCGCCCGCTAACGGTATCGGGCGAGGTGGTCTTCAAGCGCCGAAAGCTTAACTTCCGTCTGTTCGCCCGTTTCCATGTCCCGGACCGTGGCCGCGCCCTTGGCCAATTCATCCTCGCCGATGATGACGGCGGCGGCGGCACCCGCCTTGTTGGCCCCCTTGAGGCGCTTCTTGAGGTTGCCCGAAAACCCCAGATCGGCGGTGAAACCGGCCTGCCGGAGCTTCTGGGTAAGCGACAGCGCCTCGGCCTCCGCCGCCTCGCCGACAGGGACGACGGCGACGGGCCGGGCCGGGCCGGGGGGCTCGGTGATCATCAGGGCCAGCCTTTCGACGCCCGCCGCCCAGCCGGTGCCCGGGGTGGGTGGCCCGCCCATTGTTTCGATCAAGCCGTCGTAACGGCCGCCGGCCAGGACCGCGCCCTGGGCGCCCAGGGTCTCGGTGGTGAACTCGAACGCCGTGTGGCAATAGTAATCGAGGCCGCGGACCAGCGTCGGGTTGATCTCGTATTCGACCCCAGCCGTCTTGAGCCCCTTTTGCACGTCCTCGAAGAACGCCTTCGAGGCGTCGTTCAGGTGGTCCGCCAGCAGCGGCGCGCCGGCGATCACCGCCCGGTCGCCTTGGTCCTTGGAATCCAGAATCCTGAGCGGATTGCGATCGAGCCGGGCGAGGCTGTCCTCGGACAGCTTGTCCTTGAAGCCTTCGAGGTAGCCGACCAGCTTGGTCCGGTAGGACTGGCGGCTTTCGGCGTCGCCCAGGGTATTGAGCTCCAGCGTCACCTTGTCGGCGACCCCGAGCGCGTCAAGGACATGAGCGCCGAGGGTAATGACCTCGATATCGGCCAACGGGCCGTCGGCGCCGAGAAGCTCGACGCCGAACTGGTGAAACTGCCGCTGGCGGCCTTTTTGCATACGCTCGTAGCGGAACATGGGGCCTTGGTAAAAAAGTTTGAGCGGCAACTGTTCCGAGCGCAGGCCGGAGATAAAGGCGCGGGCCACCCCTGCCGTGCCCTCCGGCCGGAGCGCCAGGCTTCGGCCTTTCTTGTCCTCGAAGCTGAACATCTCCTTGGTGACGATATCCGACGTCTCGCCCAAGGTGCGCTTAAAAACTTCCGAGAACTCGAACACCGGGGTCGAAATTTCCTCGTAGCCGTAGCGGGCCGCGATCCCGCGCGCCGTTTCCGTCACCTGGCGGTGACGGCGATGGTCTTCAGGCAGAATGTCGTGGGTGCCGCGAGGCGGCTGCAGATCGGACATGAAGGCAGGGCTCGCTACTGTGCGGCGGCGGACGGGGTCGAGGAATCGTCCTTGGCTCCGTCCTTGCCCCCCCGGCGCTTGTAATGGCTGGCGACGTAGTCATCGACGATGTTCTGGAATTCCCCGGCGATATCGGGACCGCGGAGCGTCACCGTCTTCTCGCCGTCGATAAACACCGGCGCCGCCGGTTCCTCGCCGGTGCCGGGAAGGCTGATGCCGATATCGGCGTGCTTGCTTTCGCCGGGGCCGTTGACGATGCATCCCATGACGGCCAGGCTCATGTCCTCGACCCCTTGATAGGTCTTCTTCCATTCGGGCATGCGCTCGCGGACATGGGCCTGGATTTTTTCCGCCAGCTCCTGGAACACGGTCGAGGTCGTCCGCCCGCAGCCGGGGCACGCGGTGACCAGCGGCGCGAACGACCGCAGCCCCATGGTCTGCAGGATTTCCTGGGCGACGACGACCTCGCGGGTCCTGTCGCCGCCGGGCTCCGGCGTCAGCGACACGCGGATGGTGTCGCCGATGCCGTTCTGCAACAGCACCGCCAGCGCCGCCGCCGAGGCGACGATGCCTTTCGAGCCCATGCCGGCCTCGGTCAGCCCCAGGTGCAGCGCGTAATCGGAGCGCCCGGCCAGGTCGGCGTAGACGGCGATCAGGCTCTGCACGTCGGAGACCTTGCACGACAGCACGATCCTGTCGCGGCTCAGGCCCAGATCCTCGGCCCGGGCGGCGTTTTCCAGGGCCGAGACCACCAGCGCCTCGCGGATGACCTCGGGGGCGTCCTTCGGCGTCGGCGATTTAGCGTTTTCGTCCATCAGCCGGGTCACCAGTTCCTGGTCCAGGCTGCCCCAGTTGACGCCGATGCGGACCGGGCGGCCGTATTCAAGCGCCGTCTCGATCATGGTCGAGAACTGCTTGTCGCGCTTTTCCCTGAAGCCGACGTTGCCGGGGTTGATCCGGTACTTGGCCAGCGCCTCGGCGCAGGCCGGATAAGCGCTCAGCAGCTTGTGGCCGATGTAGTGGAAATCGCCGACCAGCGGCACGGCGCAGGCGCGTTTGTCGAGTTCGTCGCGGATATGGGGGACCGCCTTCGCCGCGTCTTCGTTGTTGACGGTGATGCGCACCAGTTCCGACCCGGCGCGGGCCAGCCCAGCGACCTGTTCCACCGTCGCCGCCACGTCGGCGGTGTCGGTGTTGGTCATCGACTGCACCACCACCGGCGCATCGCCACCCAGGGTGACGCCGCCGACGTCGACCGGGACGCTGTTGCGTCTTTCCGTCAATGTGAGTCCGTTGGACATCAGACCTTCAGGTCCTTTCGGCTCAGGGGCCAAACTCATTCAGGTTACGGCTTTGGCGGGAGCCATTTTTTCGCTGGATTAGGCGCGGAAAGCGCAGTGATGCCACCCATCACAAGCTTTTCGCAACGCAATCCGGCGAAAAAAGAGCCCCGTCCCCCAGGGATTTGGCGCAAATGGCGCGGGATCGCGTCCT
>NZAZ01000112.1 GCA_002686255.1 Rhodospirillaceae bacterium | reverse complement strand
TGAGACCACTTTCGAATGTTTCTGTCGGGCTCCAGCCAAGTTCTCGTTCAATCTTGGAGGCATCGATGGCATAACGCTGGTCATGGCCAGGACGATCTGCCACATAGGTAATCAACTCCTGATAAGAGCCCTGTTGACGGGGGATAATCTCATCCATCGCATTACATATCTCCTGAACGACAGCTAGATTGGTCTCCTCATTGTTTCCCCCTACATTGTAGGCCTCACCCGGCAGGCCTGTTTCCATTATCAGACAGAGTGCTCGAGCATGGTCATCCACATAGAGCCAATCTCTTATATTTTCCCCCTTTCCATAAATAGGTAGAGGCTTGCCCTCAAGCGCATTGAGCACTATCAAGGGAATCAGCTTCTCGGGAAACTGGTAGGGGCCATAGTTGTTGGAGCAGTTGGAGGTCACCACAGGCAACCCATAAGTATGGTGCCAGGCACGAACCAGATGGTCGGAAGAGGCCTTGGATGCTGAGTAGGGGGAATTAGGCTTGTAGGATGTCTCTTCAGTAAACAGACCCTCATCACCCAAAGAGCCATAGACCTCATCAGTAGAGACATGGTGGAATCTGAAACCCTCTCTCATCTCATGATCTAACCCATTCCAGTAGGCTCGCACCGCCTCAAGGAGGGTATAGGTGCCAATGACATTGGTGTGGATAAACAGAGCGGGTCCATCAATCGAACGATCGACATGGGACTCTGCGGCAAGATGCATGAAGGCAGAGGGTTGGTGCTCTCTGAAGAGCCGATCCATCTCACTGCGATCACAGATATCAACCTTTTCGAAAGTGTAGCGCTTACTCTCTTCTACACTCTGTAGTGACTCGAGATTGCCGGCATAGGTCAGCTTGTCAATATTCACCACACTCCGCTCTGTGTTGGCGATTAGATGACGAATCACGGCAGAACCGATGAAACCGGCACCACCGGTTACAAAAACACACCCAGATAATAACCCCATAATATTCAATCAATCCTATATATCAAATCAGACAAAAGATCAGAGTCTGTAATAACCACGGTACCACTCAACAAAACGAGAGACACCCGTTTCAACTGATGTAGCCGGTTTATAGTTGAACTCACTTACAAGATCTTCCACATCAGCATAGGTATCAGGCACATCACCCGGCTGCAGGGGAAGAAACTCCATATCAGCCTTGACATCCAAAGCCTTCTCCAATGCACCGATATAGTCCATCAGTTCAATCGGACTGTTGTTTCCAATGTTGTAGACACGCCAGGGAGCAAGACTGGAACCTGAATCTGGATTATCACCACTCCATTTTGGATTTGAGGTGGCAGGCCGGCCAAGAACCCGAACAACCCCCTCTACAACATCATCGATATAGGTGAAGTCCCGCCGGTGTTTTCCATAGTTAAAGACAGGGATTGACTCTCCCGCCAGCATTGCCCGGGTGAATTTAAATAACGCCATATCAGGGCGTCCCCATGGACCATAAACGGTAAAAAAACGAAGTCCTGTTGTCGGCAGGTCATATAGATTGCTGTAGGTGTGAGCCATCAACTCATTGGCTTTCTTGGTGGCCGCATAGAGGCTTAGAGGATGGTCCACATTATCGTGGATTGAAAAGGGCATCGCAGTGTTTGAGCCATAGACGGAACTGGATGACGCATAGACAAGGTGCCCCACTTCGTGATGGCGGCACCCTTCAAGGATGTTTCCAAAACCGACAAGGTTGGTATCAATATAGGCAAAAGGGTTCTCAATTGAGTAACGCACTCCCGCCTGGGCGGCAAGATTGACCACTGCATCAAACTCATTGGAGGAAAATAGCGCTGACATGGCTTCGCGATCAACAATATCAATCAGCTGGAACTGGAAGTCATTGGATGATCCCAGCCTGCTGAGCCGATCCTTCTTTAGATTAACATCGTAGTAATCATTCAGGTTGTCGACGCCGACCACCTCATCACCACGTTGAAGCAGTCTCAAACTTAATGCAGAGCCGATAAAACCAGCTGCACCTGTAACCATTACCTTCATTAATTACTCCAAAGCAGGTAAGGAACTGGGATAGTAGAGATTTTGAACCCTCCCAACTTACCTGAATCGGTTGTAGAGGTGATTTTATCTACCCGTCTGAACGCTTCAGGAGAGGCTTCAGCGGTTGGGTTATCCCTCGAATAGTTTTCGATCTTTTTCTGGTCAGGATCAAAACCAATGATCTCATAATATCGTCCAAGTGCAACAGCCAGAGGGATACCGACATAACCTAAACCAATAACACCTATTTTCATCATCAATATCCTTTAGACAGAACTCGATTGTGATTTAAATCTAAGAATATCCGGAACGAAGATGATTTCTTCCGCACAGAATTGAGACAGATCTTTATATAAGTTCTCAGGGCCATTCAAATCGGTAATCAAAAGCCCTTTATAATCATCAACTTGATCAAAGTCAGACCAGACCGGTTTTGAATAAAAAGGGTCAAGATTGCTGCTTTCAGTGACATAGATGCCGATAATATTGATGCTGAATTCCATCGCCCTAAGAAAGGCGATCTCGGCAAGTTCTGAACGACCACAAAAAAGAAGATCCTCAATGCCCTGACTTTCACACTCCTCAAATATCCTCTGGCACGAATCACCGGCTTGACGGTAGAAGTTAAAGGAGACATTTAAGTATTCCGCAGTGAGTCTGGTTTTCTCAGAAAATCCTTTAGGAGTGAGATAGTAGAGATAGCGGTTAGAGGGAATAGCCGAAACCTTCACAAGCCCCTTTCGAATACAGCGTTTGAGGTAGGAGTTTGCAAGCCCGAGAGCGATCCCCAAATCTCCCGCTAATCGCCGCTGGCTGAGATCACTCTGCTTCTCGATTGCATCGAGAATATTAAGGGTGAGTTGATCTTCTTTGGTTTCTTGATTTAATTGCGTGTTCATCAGCTGAACACTATAGTGGGATACTATTATTAAATCAAGCAATTAGTTTTAAGCAGACTCAAGGCTTTGAGGCTTTAGAGTGATTTTTTTCTCTTTTTCAAGAATTTTAATAAGAATGGTAACCCTCTCCATCCCAGTGGTTGTTTGAAATATACCCTCATAACCGGTGAGAGGTCCTTCGCTGATTCTGATGCGTTCCCCAGGCTTGAAGTTCTTTGCTGGAATGACCTGATGCCCCACCTCATCCTCACGATCAAGCAAAAACGCTATCAGATCAGTCGGAACCTTGGCCGGTGATTGGCCAAAACGTACCATAGAGGTGACGCCCAGTGTTGATCGAATCGGGGCCCAGTTTTCCGTCTCCGTATCAAGGGCGATAAAGAGATATCTTGGAAAGAAGGGTTCTACAACCGGGATACTCTTGCTATTCCTGCGTCTGCTGCGAAGAGCCATCGGAAGATAGGTGAAAAACCCCTGACGCTCGAGATTCTCTTGAGCCTGTCGCTCTCCTCGTGGTTTGGTATAGATGAGATACCAGTTTTTATTATCAGGAAGTCGGTCTATTGCTCTTGGAATTTGAGACTCAATATCAGCCATATCTGCTCTCTCAATTGAGCCGTTCCGACAGATAGTGGGAGATACCCTCTTCAACATCAAGGAACTTCTCTTGGTAACCTACCTCTCTTAAAGAAGAGATGTTCGCCTCTGTGAAGCTCTGGTACTTGCCCACCAATGCATCTGGAAAGGGTATATAGTCAATTATGCCCTCTGAAACCAACTGACTGAGTGAGAACGGTTCCTCTCCATCATGTTGACGACAACCATTGATCACAGCCCTGGCCACCTCATTGAAAGTCTGGCTTTTTCCGGTACCGACATTGAAGATTCCGCTTATTTGTGGATGATCAAGAAAATAGAGGTTCACCCCCACGGCATCTCCGACATAGATAAAATCCCGTTGTTGCAGTCCCGACTCATAACCCCCACTGCCCTCAAACAACTTTACAATCCCTTCAGATCTGTATTGGTTAAAAAAGTGCCAGGCGACAGATGCCATCCTTCCCTTGTGATCTTCCCGTGGCCCATAGACATTAAAGTATCGAAGGCCCACTACCTGGGCCTTTCTGGAACTGAAATGATCATTGACGTAGCGATCAAAGAGCCATTTGGAGAAGGCGTAGGCATTGAGTGGATGTTCATTTTCAGGCTCTTCACTGAAGATTAAACCCGCTCCATAGACTGAGGCAGAAGAGGCATAGACTAGTGGAACCTCTCGCTCCTGGCACCAGTGGTAGATGAGCTTTGAGTAATCAAAATTCAAAGACATAACATAACGACCATCAGTCGCCATGGTGTCGGAACAGGCTCCTTGATGAAAGACCGACTGGACAGAGTGAGAAACACGATCAGATAGCAGCTGATCTCTGAAATCCTCCAAATCAACAAAATCAGCGATTTTGCAATCAGCGAGATTATTTATCTTTTTCGTTTCAAGCAGGCTATCGACAACCAGAATATCCTCTATCCCCCTCCGATTGAGCGCCCTGACCAGATTAGATCCGATAAAACCGGCGCCACCGGTGATGATATACATCAGGATCTGGCCTTTTGAAGATCTCTCCCTGCAGTCGGGATGACGTATTGATGGGTCGGATTGAGTCGCTGCAGAGACGGGGCAGGAACCAGCCTGTCATTGTGTGCAGTGGTACGAAGCGATCCGATACTGGCTACTGATAGATGGTCTTGATTGGATGATTTTGACATCACTGTTCGCTCAACTGAAGCACAGCCTCAATCTCTTCACGCTCAACTTGTGCTGTACCCACCTTGCCGACAACAATACCGGCGGCTATATTGGCAATTTCCATGGCCTCCTGTCGCCCCATTCCGGCTGCCAGTGCGGTAGAGAAGATAGCAATAACGGTGTCTCCCGCACCAGAGACATCATAGACTTCGCGTGCAAGAGGCTCACACTTTACCATCTCTCCCTCCGAAGAGAAGAGCCGTGCCCCCTGACTACCCATGGTGACAAGCAGCCCCGACAACTCAAGATCTCTTATAAGGGCTACAGCTCTCTCAAGCATCTGTTGTTCATCGGCACACTTGCCCACTACGGCCTCAAATTCAGCCAGATTGGGTGTCACCATGGTAGCTCTCTTGTAACGACTGAAATCCACCCCCTTTGGGTCTACCATGACAGGTACCCCGACACTGACGCCAAGATCAATCATCTCCTGAATGCGAGGCAACCCACCCTTGCCATAGTCAGAGAGAATGACACACTCCACGTTGGGAAGCTCATTGGCAAAATCATCGAAACAACGAGCAAGAACATCGTGCCCTGGAAGAGATTCAAAATCGGACCTCAGAAGTTGCTGGTTCTGGGAGACTATTCTCACTTTAACGGTGGTTTTCATCTTGTCGTCAATGTGCAGATGGTTGTCAACCCCGAGTTGATCGAGGAGCCGGCCAAGTGTTTCCCCCCCTTCATCATCTCCCACTACAGAGAGCAGTTCACAGCGGGCACCCATGGCAACCACATTGGCAGCCACATTTGCAGCACCTCCAGCACGCTCTTCACTTCTATTAACAGCAACTACAGGAACAGGTGCTTCCGGTGAGATTCGATTAACCTTCCCAAACCAGTAGCGATCAAGCATCACATCGCCGACCACAAGAAGTTTTACCCTGAAGAAGTCAGGAAGTTTAATCGTCATTATCGTCCAATCCCATAGTAGGTAAACCCGGCTTCCTGGACTCTCTCAGGAACAAAGATATTTCTGCCATCAAAGATAACGCCCTCTCTCATTCTGTTTCTCATCTTTTGAGGTTCCTGGCTTCTGAAGACCTTCCACTCTGTAACAACAACCAGTCCATCAACACCTTTGAGAGTTGAACAGGGATCGCTGCCATAACTTAAATCAGTTCGATCACCATAAATCCTTTTGCACTCTTCCATGGCTACCGGATCAAAAACAACGACCGAAGCTCCCCTCTTCCAGAGTCCCTCCATGATCACTCGGCTCGATGCCTCACGCATATCATCAGTATTGGGCTTGAAGGCAAGGCCCCAGATAGCGATCTTCTTTCCTTTTAAATCGCCCTCATAGTGGTGATCCATCTTTTCCAGAAGAAGTTGTTTTTGGTTAGAGTTGACCTCTTCAACAGCGGATAATAATTTTGCATCAAATCCGACCTGACCGGCTGTGCGGTGCAACGCCTGGACATCCTTGGGAAAGCAGGATCCCCCATAACCACAACCCGGATAGATGAAGTGGTGACCAATCCTGGGATCAGAGCCTATGCCCTGACGTACAGCCTCTATATCTGCACCAAGTCGCTCAGCAAGGTTAGCCATTTCGTTCATAAACGAGATCTTGGTCGCAAGCATCGCATTGGCAGCATACTTTGTCAGCTCTGCAGAGGGGATATCCATT